>NZ_CAUVXO010000473.1:2010-4495 GCF_963555865.1 Protofrankia sp. Cr1 | reverse complement strand
CCTGTGCCCGATTGGCGGCGGCGGCGATGCTGGCGAAGGCGTCGACCGTGAGGCCGCCGGTGAGGACGTCGGCACCAGAGTTTTTGATCTTCATGGCGATGCTGGCCGGGTCCGTGCCGGTCGCGGAGACCTGGTCGGTGTAGACGACGTCGATCCCGGCCGCCTTCAGGCTTTCTGTCATCTTCTGCGCGAAGATGGCCGACGACTCGCTGAAGGCGATGCGGAGCACGGCCGCTTTCCGGCCACCCCGGTTTCGCGCGAAGCTTCCCCAGGTCGACAATGCCGGGCCGGCGGTGAGGTATTTCGACCAGGTGAACATGTTGTCGTTCTCGCTCCAGACGGCTTCCGCGCCGCTGCCGACCACGGGTATTCCGTTGTTGTGCAGGTAGGCGGCTGACCTGCTGGAGACGTTGCTGGACTCGATGACGGCGAAGGCCTGAGAGCTTTCGACGAGCGTTGTGGCGGCGGCGAGATTCGTGGCCGGGTCGGAAGCGTCGTCCTCCCAGTCGTAGATGATCTTACGTCCGTCCACTCCGCCCTGGCTGTTCGCCAGCCCGATACGTGCATCGACACCGGAGCGGAAGTCTGCGAACTGCGGTGCGGCCGGGCCTGAATTGGGGAAGAGCAGCCCGATCTTGATTGTTGTCGGGCTGATTCCGGGTGTCTGACAACTTGTTTTCGCTAAAGTTTTCTGTGTGTCGGCGCTACCACAGCCGGTGACGAGAACAACAGCAACGACGGCCATCGCATGCCACCGATGAAAGGCAAAACGAAATTGCAAGACGGCCCTCCACTAGCTTGCTAAACTTTATTATGGTAGGCGTGTGCCGCGGTGTTTCTCAGGCGGCTTGCCAAGTGGTGTTCCGTAGCGGTCGTCCTCCCGTGTCAACACGGCCGTTGACCCAGACCTCGGGAGGTCCCGGTCGCGGCGAGGAGGGCCGAAGCAGCGGACCGAAGCAGCGGACCGGCGCAGCGGACGACCATCGCGTACCGTCCGGCTCGACATCGTAGAGTCAGCGGCTCAATGAGGTCAATCAGGATGCCGGTCCGATGGGCGTCGACCGTGGAGCGCCCGGCGAGATGACAGACGATGCCTGGACGGCAGTCCAGCCGAATCGTCGATACCGGCGGTCCGGCTGCGGAGAGTGCCACGATCAGGGTCTCGCGGGTAGTGCCTGACTGGCCGGTTCATGCGGGAACTCGTTGGGCAGGACCGGGATGTGGGCCAGTCCGATGATGTGCATGCCGTCACCTCTGGCGACCGGATCGGTGATTTCTCCGATCCAGCTGGGCGGAGCAGGGACGATGACTGGCCGCTGCTGGACTGGGCGTTCGAGCAGTCCCCGCTCTATCTGGCGCTCTACGACACCGACCTGCGGATCCGCCGGATGAACGCCGCAACGCGCCGACAGCTCGGCCTGCACCAAGCGGACGAGCGCGGGCGATACCTGGACGAGTTGCTGCCGGCCATGCCCGGTCTGGACATGGCTTCCGAGCAGCTTCGCCAGGTGGTCGAGCAGCTTCGCCAGGTGGTACAGACGGGTCAACCGGTGCACGTCACGGTTGTCGGTCCCGTTCTCATCGACTCCGACAGCCGGGCGTTGGCCATCAGTATGTCGCCGGTCAAGGATCGGGGCGGGCGGATCCGAGGCGTGTACAGCGCGGCATTCGATGTCAGCGAGCAGCATGTGGCCCAACAGCGGCTGGCCTTGTTGAACGAGGCGAGTACCCGTATCGGCAGCACGCTGGACGTGGCCCGCACCGCGCAGGAACTGGCGGAGGTGGCCGTTCCCGGCCTCGCCGACTGGGTCAGCGTCGACCTGCTCGAGTCGGTGTACCAGGGGCACGAACCGGTTGCCAGTCCGCTGCACGGCCCGGTCAGGCTGCGCCGTGCCGCGCACCTGTCAGTCATTGATGGCTGTCCCGACATCGTGGTCGAGCCGGGGCAGGTGGAGATCTATCCGGACTACTCGCCTCCTGCCCGCACCCTGGCGGCCGGCCGGTCCGCGCTTTACCACATCTCCGACCCCGAGCTGGCTGCCTGGATCGCCGCGGATGCCAACCGGACCGCCGCGGTTCGCCGGTGCGGGTTCCATTCGGTGATGTACGTGCCGTTGCGTGCCCGTGGTACCACTGTGGGCGTGGTCACCGTTGCTCGTCACCGGCGGGCGCAACCGTTCGAGCAGGATGATCTCATCCTTGCCGATGAACTTGCCACCAGGGCGGCAGTGGCCATCGACAATGCCCGTCGCTATACCCGTGAACGTGCGACCGCGCTCACGCTGCAGCGCAGCCTCCTTCCGCAGCGACTGCCCGCGCAGACGGCGGTGGATGTCGCATCCCGGTACCTGCCGGCCGGTACCGCCATGGGGGTAGGGGGAGGCTGGTATGACGTGATCCCGCTGTCCGGAACCCGCGTTGCGCTGGTCATAGGGGACGTTGTGGGTCACGGAGTCCACGCCGCCGCGACCATGGGTCGGCTCCG
>NZ_CAUVXO010000473.1:0-1545 GCF_963555865.1 Protofrankia sp. Cr1 | reverse complement strand
TCGCTGTTCGCTTGCCAGGGCCGGTCACACCCTGCCCGCCCTTGTGACCCCGGACGGTACTGTCGACTTCCTCGACCTGCCGGCCGGCCCCCCGCTGGGCGTGGGCGGTCTGCCCTTCGAGGCCGCCGAGTTCGATCTGCCCGAAGGAAGCGTGCTCGTCCTCTATACCGACGGACTTCTTGAAACCCGTGACCGCGACACGGACGCGGGCCTGAGCACGTTGCGACACGCTCTGGCCCATCCAGCACTGTCACTGGAAACCCTCTGTGACACGCTGCTTGCAGCCATGCTCCCGGACTGTCCCAGCGATGACGTCGCCCTGTTGGTCGCCCGGACGCACGTCCTCGATGCCAGCCAGATTGCGATGTGGGATCTGCCGGCGGATCCGGCTGTCGTCGCAGGTGCCCGCGACCAGGCATCCCGCCAACTCGCCATCTGGGGGTTGGAGGAAGCCACCTTCATCACCGAGCTCGTCGTCAGCGAACTGGTCACCAACGCCATCCGCCACGCCCAGGCTCCGCTCCAACTGCGGCTGATCTTCGACGGCAGTCTCATCTGTGAGGTCTCCGACGCCAGCAGCACGGCTCCACACCTGCGCCGGGCGCGCGTGCTCGACGAGGGCGGACGCGGCCTGCTCCTCGTTGCCCAGCTCACCCGGCGTTGGGGCACCCGCCATACCCGTAGCGGTAAGACGATCTGGGCTGAGCAGCCCCTTGCCGTAGGGCCTGCCCCGACGGGGCCTGCCTTCACCGGCTGACGTCATGGCGGTATGCCCTGGTGCCTGGCCGGTGGCAGCGCCACCCCCACCAGGCGGTGCATCGAGCGGCAGTGGTTAAGTAGCACCGCAGCTGGGTGGGGCGATAAGAACCGAATGGGGTACGCGTCGAGCGCGCGTGGGTGACGGAGGTTGGATGAGCCGGGCCGGAACGTTCCAGTTTCGGATGGTGGCGGTCGGCGCTGCGGTGTGTCTCACGTTCCTGACCGCAGCGTGCGGCGGGTCGACGTCAACCGCCGTGCGGGACGCATCGGTGACGGTGGCGCCGCCGAGCCCGCCGCCGACAGGTCTGCCCACCGACCTGGACCTGACGTCCTCACCGACACCGACGGTGTTTCCGACGGACAGTGCGACGGCGACGGCCAGCGCCAACCCGTTCAGTAATTCGATCATCCCGGCGAACTTTCCGTTCCCGGACGGATCGACCCACACGCTCACCGGTAGCAAGCCCACCGACGCGACGATCAGCTTGAAGGGAGTGACCCCGGCCGCGGCGGCGGACTTCTACCGAAAGGCCCTGCCCGGCATCGGTTACAAACTCTTCCAGCAGTCCGTGTCCGACGGACGAAACAAGGTGACTTTTGTCGGGCACAGTCAGAGCGTCGAGATTCTCGCGGGTGGCACCGCCACTCCCAATCTCATTGTGATCGTGTTTACCCAATGCAGCACCGCCGTGCAGGGGGCGGCGATTCCGACGCGTCGAAGTGACCGGGTCGCGTGCCAGTGAGAATGCTCGGTTTCACCCGGTCATAGCGCGACCGGCCCGGAGC
>NZ_CAUVXO010000472.1:3948-5197 GCF_963555865.1 Protofrankia sp. Cr1 | reverse complement strand
CGGTATCGTCAGCGTCCACCCGCCGTATGGTTCCCGTCGAACGCGGTAGCAGCGACACCATCACCCTGGCCAACAATTGACCCGAGGTCAGGTCGGTGATGGCGCGCTCGGCCTTCTCCTGCTGGACGCGTCGTACCGCCTGGTCACACCGACCGTCCGACGCCAGCCAGCCGCGCGATCGCGGCAGCTGTCAGTTCGTCCTGCTCGTCCCGGTTCACGGCGGCGGCAGTACAGGGCGATCCTCCAACGCACAAGCTTTCGTGAATACTGTTGCCGCTGTTCACAAAAGCCATCCTATGGTTGCTTAGACAACGGCTTGGCGTCGTCCGTTCCGCGGGTGTTCGGCAGTGCGGCCCGTCGCGGGAGCCGGCATCGCTGCGGCGGGGAGCCGGCCGGACGCCATAGAGCGCCCGGCAATAGGTGCGTGCCCCAGCGTCGCGACGCCGCGTCCCCTATTGCCGGTCGCTCTTACTACCCGAACGCGGCAACGCGCCTGCCGCATAGCACTGGATGGTAGATTTCTGGCATGCAGACTGCCATTGACGCCGCTGGGCGCGTTGTCATCCCCAAGGCGCTGCGAGATGCGCTCGGGCTGACGGCGGGCCAGCCGCTGGAGATCGCAGAGCGAGACGGACGGCTTGAGATCGTGCCGGCGCCGACCCCGATGAGACTGGTGGATGAGGGCGACGGTGTGGTTGCCGTAGCCGATGTCGACATGCCCACGCTGACCGCTGACCTGGTACGTGACACGCTGGAGCGAACGCGGCGATGAAGGCGGTCGATTCCAGTGTGGTTGTTGCCGCCTTCGCCAGCTGGCATGAGCACCATGTGGTCGCCCGCAAGGCCCTGGCAAGCCGGCCACGTCTGGTCGCGCACGCAGCGGTTGAGTCCTACTCCGTCCTGACCCGCTTACCTCCGCCGCACCGCGCGCAGCCGTCGATCGTGCACACCTTCATCACCGAGTGGTTCACCGACCCGTTTCTCGTCCTGTCGGAGACCGGCTACCAGGAACTCCTCGCGACGGTGGCGTCCAGCCGGATCCTCGGCGGCCCGGCTTACGACGCCTTGATCGCCTTCACTGCCGCCGAGCACCAGGCGACACTGATGAGCCTCGATCAGCGAGCCACCGTAACCTATGAAGCTGTCGGGGTCTCCGTAGAGCAGCTGGCACCTTGACGCGTGTGGCGCGCGATCGGCAGGAGATCGCGATCCTGCAAGTGGGCATCTGTCGCCCGTCCTGTCCCACCGA
>NZ_CAUVXO010000472.1:1388-3469 GCF_963555865.1 Protofrankia sp. Cr1 | reverse complement strand
CCCCACCGACCCCCACCGGCGTGACTCGCGAATGGATCCAGGTCATGACCCCACCAACGATCGAACCGTTCGATGTGCGTGTCACCACCGCCGAGATCGACGACCTCCGCGACCGGCTGGCCCGGACCCGGTGGCCTGACCAGATACCCGGCACCGCGTGGGAGTACGGCACCGAACGTGACTTCCTGGTCGAGCTGTGCCGGTACTGGAACGACGACTACGACTGGTCGGGCTTCCAGACCCGGGCCAACGCCTTTCCTCAGTTCACGACCGAGATCGACGGGCAGCGCCTCCATTTCATCCACGCCCGCTCTCCCGAGCCGACGGCCCGGCCCCTGCTGCTGACCCACGGCTGGCCGGGCTCGGTGGCAGAGTTCTGGCAGGTGCTCGGCCCCCTGTCCGACCCGGCAAGCCACGGCGGTGACCCGGCCGACGCCTTCCACGTCGTCGCCCCGTCCCTGCCCGGCTACGGCTTCTCGGGTCCGACGACCGAGCGGGGATGGACCATCACCCGGGCTGCGGCCGCTTTCCTGGAGCTCATGACCCGCCTGGACTACGAGCGGTTCTTCGCGCAGGGAGGCGACTGGGGCAGCGCGGTCACCACCACGGTCGCCGGCCTGGCCCCCGAGCGGGTAGGGGCCATCCACCTCAACCTGCTGCCGGCGCCGCCGCCGGACCGTAACGACCCAACCGCCGGCCTGGACGAAGCCGACCTTGCCATCCTGGCCCGAGTGAAGCATTTCGCCGACCACGAGACCGGCTACCAGAAGATCCAGGGGACGAAGCCGCAGACGCTTGCCTACGGCCTCGCCGACTCGCCGGCCGGGCTCGCCGGCTGGATCGTGGAGAAGTTCCACGGGTGGAGCGACTGCGACGGCACGATCGAATCCCGCTTCAGTCGCGACCGGCTGCTCGACAACATTTCGATCTACTGGCTGACCGGGACGATCAACTCGTCAACCCGCCTCTACTACGAGTCGATCGGTCCCGGCCGGCGCCACAGGCCCCCGCCGATCACGGTCCCGCTCGGCCATGCCGCGTTCCCGGCCGAAATCATCCGGGCCCCTCGCAGCTGGTGTGAGGCGGCCTTCCCCACCCTGTGTCACTGGACGGATATGCCCCGGGGCGGCCACTTCGCAGCGATGGAGGAGCCCGAGCTGCTCGTCGATGACGTCCGCACATTCTTCCGCACCCAGCGGCTCTGAACGGGTCTGTTGCGTTGGCGAGGTCCGCCGTTTCGGCGTCCGGCCCGACATGATCGACGAATGCGTCGAGGATGCCATTGAAAATGTGCAGCTTATGTCAGCCGGTACTCCCGGTCACCGAAATCCGCGACGACACGTAGCTTCCCACCAAGAGCGTGCACGTACGCCCGCAACGTAGAAAACGTGACTGTGTCAAGTTCGCCCCGCTCGATCGCCGACACCCGGGGCTGCGTGACCCCCATCACCGCAGCGACGTCCTCCTGGGTCCGGTCCTGCTCGGCGCGCACCTGAGCGAGATGCCACGCACGGATGTGGTCAGCAGTGGCTTCGCGGGCATGCTCCATGTCGTCGTCGGTGAGCTCGAGCTCGGCCAACAGCTCTCCGACGTCCTCGTATGCGTGCCACCCTGCGGCGGTCTTCTCAGTCATCTCAATCAGCCCCATCACTCAGCGCCGCCAGATGCTCGGCGTAGCGCGCTTCCGCGAGCGGGATCGCAACGTCGTACCAGCGTTGCCATTTGCCGGACTTGTCGCCGGCGACCAACATGACCATTCGTCTGGCGGGATCGAACACGAACAAAACCCGGACCTCGGTCCCGCCGGCGCTGGCGGGCCGCAACTCCTTCAAGCTGTGCACCCGGCTGCCCTTGACCCGGTCAACAAGCGGACGTCCTTCGTCCGGACCGCGGCCGTCGATCACATGCTGGATAGCCTGCCCGACGAGCGCCGCCGTTTCACGGTCACCCTTGCGGATCTCGTGCAACCAGTCCCGCACCTCGGGATGTATCACCAGCAGCCACCTGGCCATAGCTCCAATATAACATAAACGTTATGATCTTGCCGCCGCGATGGAGGTACTGGCGCCGGCTGTCGACGT
>NZ_CAUVXO010000472.1:0-713 GCF_963555865.1 Protofrankia sp. Cr1 | reverse complement strand
GACCGGTTGACGCCGCCCCCACCGGGTGTACGGACCGGCATCCAGACTACGGGGTCGCAAAGACGCAGCGAGGTCCAGCGGCCTTCGTCAACCGGACGTCGAGCGTGGCCAGCTTTGCGTCCAGCGACTCGGCGAGCGCGACGTACCAACCGTCGTAGGCGGTGACATTCTCCCGCAGCTCCCACACCCTGCTGGCGAACGGTTCGTAGGCGAACAGCTCGACCCGCAGGCTCAGCAGGTCGGCGTAGGCCAGGGCCGCGGTGTCGGCTGAGATCTCGCTGGCCATGACGGCCCGGCGTAGCACATTGGCGACCTCCACCGGCATGAGATGAGGCGCGGCCAGGTCATCTGTTGCGAGCAGGTGATCCGCCCAGGTGCCGATCTCGCCGCTGTCGACGAGCGCGGCAACCACCAGACCGGAGTCGACGACGAGACTCATCGACGGTCGGCGTCGCGATGGCCGATGATCGATTCGACCGACAACCGGCTGCCGACGCGTTGCTTGCGGTCACGGACGCGCGCCAGCAGCACCTCCGCGTCCGGCCGGCGGGCGAGCTCGATCAGTGCAGAACGCACATACTCCTGCAGCGAGCGACCGCTGAGCGCGGCCCGGGAGGCAAGCTCGTCGCGAGTCTCGTCAGGGACATCCCGGATGGTGATCGCAGTGACCATAGCAGCATTATGCTGCTAGCGGCAGCGCATAGCAAGCACGC
>NZ_CAUVXO010000471.1:0-4048 GCF_963555865.1 Protofrankia sp. Cr1 | reverse complement strand
GTACCCACCCACAGATCGCAACCCGCCGTCTCCCGAGAGCAGACCGCGTCGCCGAACCCACCATCGGCCCGCGCCGGTACGGCGGTAGCGATGAGAACAATCGGCAAGACAATGACGGCCGTCGAGAGCGCGCGTTTCAGCATGAGCCGACCTTGTCTATCACGAGAACATCGATCTTCCAGGTTCCCGACGTTTCCACCGCGAGAGCCTGAACATGATGTCGCCCGCCCGGGATCTGGTCTTCAAGACGACCATCCAGTCTGTAATGCAGCCATCCGCTGTCATCGGCGCAATCAACGACCGTCGCCCGGTTCGGATCATCGGTCGGTGTCAGCGCGGAAACCCGGGGAGAAAACGTCGGCGTCCCCCGGGTGACCAGGCCATCCCGCTTGTTGGCGTACACGGCCTTGTAAATCAACGAAAGCGCGTCGCCGCTCACATGCGCGGTCAGCCGAGGGTTCTGATAGTCGGACGTCTCGGCGACGGCGACCCAGTCCGCCCACATCCCCCGGTAGGCCGCGAGCACCTCCGGCGCGGCTCGACCGGTAGGGGGAGACGGCGACGCCGGCGCACTTGTGATCGCCGCAGACGGCACCTCTGACGGGCGCGCTGATGGGCGTGCTGACGGCGGAACCGGCCTGCCGCTGCCGCTGCTACAGCCAGCGAGCAGGAGCCCCGCGCACACGACGCCGACCGCCCAACCGCGGCCGACACATCCCCCGTTCGACCGGTCACCCATGCAGACCGAACCCTTTTTCGATCAGACCTGTTATGTATCCAATGTTGTAACCCGATAGCCCGGGGTAACTGCAATAGGGCAAAGAACACGGAGACAAGTCACCCGGACACCCCTACACTGCAGCGAAACCGCCATAGCTCCGTCACTATGAGTGAATCGAGAGCGTGGCGATTACGAGACCCGGGTACGCCGCCACCCGAGCATGCCGCCGAGTCGCGCATGACGCCCCCGCGTGTGGGCAGAGCATCAGAAGCGATCATTCTTGCGCGTACGCCGATCTTGGCTGCACGGGGCGGATGCAGCCACTTTGCCAGCCTGATCGCACACGGAGTCCCATCGCCCGCTATCGGAGAAACGGCCATCCGATAGCAAAGTGGACGCACGAGTGCGCGCGGGCCGCAGGATATCTGTGCGGTGGTCCGCTAGTGCGGGATGGGCCTCCACTGATGCCAGTAGGATACAGAGAGTCACAGTTTGCCGGCTCCAGGAGGCGTCACTCGGCGAACAGGTGACACAACAGATGGTCATGTAAGGAACAACATTTCACAATATTTCTTACCGGGTGACGTCACGGCGTCATGCAGGTAGCGGATGGCGCGATCGTGAGGGGGCGTCGCGGGGCGGCGCTCGGACACCAGCGCTCCGTGCCGGATAGGGGTAAGGATGTGTGGCGATCAGCCCGGCTACGGCGCCGAGTGTGCCCCGCAGGGGCAGCGGTCCGGCCAGAGTGGCGCGTTGGACGGATACCCCAGGTCACTGCCAGGCTCGCCTGTGGCGACCGGCCGTGCCAGCGTGGCCCACCCCGAGGTTCGGATAACAGTAGTCAAGATTGTGTACACAGCGAAGAAGGCTGGCACCAATCCGAATGTCGGCAATCAGGGTGTAGCCGGCTGGAGTGAGGGTGGGCGGGAGGAGGTATTCGTCGAAGGTGAGGGAGACCCCGTCGATGATGGTCTCCATCGGGTCAGGCGCTTCTCGGGACGGCGGCGGGCTGTTAGTCGAGCAGTGCACGTAGGCCAAGGCTCGGGTGGCTGCGGAGACCGACTCTGCGTCGACCTATTCGTTTGTCGGCGACATCCTCGCTGTTGTCCCACACACCGAGGCCAAGCCTGGTCCGAAATCGTAACCGCGTGGCTCGCCGAGCTACGGCACTGCGTCTACGCCGGATGGGGCGTCGCGCAACTCGCCGCCGCGCTCAAGCTGCTTGGCAGCGAAACCATCCAGACAAGCCGCCGCGTTGACGGCCGGATCGTGAACCGCCGCTGCATCCGCATCTTTGGCGGACTGGCTGCCCGCCCGGATCGGTGACAGCCGAGGCAATACCGACCCAGACCGGTCGGGGCCCTTCCCGCGGCCCCGGCCTACCTGGCAATTGCCAGGTAGGTGCTATTCGTTTGCGGGAATTTATAGATCAACTGGGGGAATTATAAGTCTAGCGCTGCATGAACTCTCCGTCCATGACGCCGCCGACGAAGGCGTCCCACTCGCCGGACGTGAAGAGTAGTACGGGGCCGTCCTTGTGTTTGGAGTCACGTACAGCGACAGCGTTGTCGAGGAACGCTACCTCGACGCACTGGCTATTGGCGCTGCTGCGGGCGCTCTTCCGCCACACGGCCTGGGAGAGGTCCACCTGATGCACCTTGGCCACCTCCTCTCATTGCGCTCCCGTTGCCACGCTAGCGATCAACCTCGTCGAGTCGTCGGGGCTAAGGGCTATGGCACGGAGGTTATCGAAGAGCAGGCTATACCGCCTGACGTCGGGTTGGGTTTCCAGGAACAGGTCGCCGGCCATGCTGTCGATGTGGATGATCTCAGGGTCGGCTGGGTTCGGGAAGTCCATGAGCACGAATGACCCCTGCATGCCGGCGTGGGCACCGGCCGCGTAGGCGATGACCTGGACTGTCACATGTGGCTCGCTGGCAGCCGAGATCAGCCTGTTCATCTGCTGGCGCATGACCTCGGCTCCACCGACGAGACGGTGAAGTGCCGCTTCGTCGACGATCGCCCACAGGCGCAACGGGTTGTCCGTGGTCAACAAATTCTGGCGTTCCATGCGGGCCTGGACGCGCTGCTCAACCTCCTTCTGGCTGGCCATCGGCAGGCCGCCTCTGATGACGGCGCGTGTGTAGTCCTCGGTCTGGAGTAGACCGGGGATGAACAGCGACTCGTAGTTGCGCACGCTACGGGCTTCGGCCTCGAAGCTGATGTAGGCGGTGTACTGCTCGGGCAGTTCGGCGTGGTAGGGCCGTAGCCAGCCCTGGGCATCGGCCTCGCGGGACAGCGCCAGAAGATCGGTGCGCTGCTGTTCGGTGGCACCGTACAGGTTGAGGAGCGCGATTAAGGTGCGGCGCTGGGGCCGGGAGCGCGCCGTCTCGTGGCGGTAGAGCGTCGCCGTGTTGATTCCGGTCTGCTCGGCCACCTGCTGTTGGGTGAGTCCCGCGGTGTCACGCAGGCGGCGTAGCTCGAACGCCAGCCGCCGTAGCCGGACAGTCGGTGGCCCCTGCCGTTCGCTCGGCATGTCTCAGTCCTCCGTCAGGGGTTGGTGCGGGTCGGTCTGCAGCGGGCACGGAGCCTGCGTCGACGCATCCTGCAATCCACGCAATTGCATGTCTTGCATTTTTCTATCATGTAGAGGCATGCTATGCGGCACACAGATTGCCACGTTCCGTCGTCGGTTGGGACACACCTCCCGATGGCCGGCATGGTCTGAGAAACAGAGAGGGGTGAGGGGCGGTGCGTGAGCTTCTGTTCGTCGTGCAGGACGTCGGAGAGAGGTCGCTCGGCGCGTTCGCGGACTTTGAGACCGCACACGAGCGGAGCCCCATCCGCGTGATGCAGGGCCAGATCGACCCACCGCTGACGGTCGATGACCGGAAGGCGAAGGCCACTCCCCGGCCGGGGAAGCCAGGGGAGCGCAAAGCGATTCGCTGGGAGCACGGGCGCGGCTGGTGTGACCTGGTCGCGGGGGCGGCGGTCGCCCGAGCTGATCCACGTGGACCTGCGCGACGCGGCAACCCTGCTGCCCCCGGTCCGCCAGGTGCTGTTCACCTTCGGGCTCCTGCAGCATGTCGTGACTGGCCAGGCGCAGGTACTGACCGCCTACACCGACCGGTTGTTCGTCGACATCAATCGTTGAGGTCAAAGCGTTCACCGCTGACCCGTTGCACCGGCCGGCGCTTGCCTGGCCCGCTCACCCCACCCGAGCGGGTTATCCCGTTGCCGACCGGCACCGCAAGGCTGGCAGTCACGATCAGTTTGGACGGGGACTATCAGCCCATCCCCGAGCAGGTCCGGCACACGCTCCACAAC
>NZ_CAUVXO010000470.1:0-4093 GCF_963555865.1 Protofrankia sp. Cr1 | reverse complement strand
GCCTACAATCACGCCGACTGGTACGTAGACGACGTGCTCAACCAGGCAGCCCAATACTCTCAACCGAACTCGAACACTTCAGTAGCGTGCCCTACATTTCAGTCATCGCTTCAGTTCGGAATCGATCAGTTCAGTAGCAGCGCCGGCCACGCCGCGGTCGAATTTGCCTGTGCGCAGCTCGGCAAGCCGTACGTGTGGGGCGGCAACGGCACCCCCGGCTTCGACTGCTCCGGTCTGGCCCAGGCCGCCTACGCCGCAGCCGACATCCAGCTACCGCGCACCGCCCAGGCCCAGTACGACGCCGGCCCGAAGCTGCCAGCCGGGGCGCCGCTGGAAGCAGGGAACCTTGTGTTCTTCGGGACCGCTTCGAACAACATCACCCACGTTGGGGTCTACGTCGGTCGGCAGGGAGACCAGGCAATAATGGTCGACGCTCCCAACGAAGGCTCTGTCGTCCGCGTTGAACCGTTCCCGGCGACGGTGGGCGCCAGGTGGGGCTCGGACACCTACATAGGCGCCACGGCGCCAGGCGTCCGTTGAACGGATGTCGCACCTACAGCGACCACCACCACCGCCGCCCAATCCGCCACCTCATGGAAAGATCAGCTGGTGCAGCCGCAGCGATTCACCACCGCCCTCGCCGCCCACGAGCGCGGCCGGGCTTTCGTGGCAGTGCCGTTCGATCCCGACCGGGTATGGTCCCCGAAGCCACGGCACCACATCACCGGCACCATCAACGGGATGCGCATCCGCGCCGTTATCGAGACGCGCGGCAACCAACGCGGGTTCACCCTTGGGCCAGCATGGCTGCGCGACTGTCATGCCCTCACGATCGGTGACTCCATCACCGTGGAGATCGCTCCCGAGGGACCGCAGCGCGACGACCTCGCCGAGGACGTCGCCGCCGCATTGGACGCCAACCCCGAGGCAAGCGCGTTCTTCGACGCGCTGGCCCAGTTCTACCGCAAGGCGTACCTGCGTTGGATCGACGCGACCAAGCGCTGCCCCGAGCAACGAGCTCAACGCATCACGGAAATGATCCAACTCCTCAACGCCGGAATCAAGGAGCGTCCCAAGCCATGAGCCGGGCGCCGGCGAACCGTTCCCGGCAGCACCTCGCTGGCGGCACCCATGGGGGCAGGTGCGTCTACCTCGGTGAGCAGGTAGAGCAGGCGGTATTGGTCGACGCTCCCGATGACGGCGCGGTAGTCCGCGTGGAACCGTTCCCGGCGACGGTAGGCGCCCGGTGGGGCGTGGACACCTACGTCAGGCGCCACGGCGCCCGTTGAGTGGATGCTGGTTTTCAGTCGCGAGGTTCTCCCAGCTTCCGCGGCGGGCGCTCGCCCGCCTCACCGAGGGCACCCGGTTGCCGTGCCCGGCCGGAGCTCATCGGCGGCGTCGAACACCGCACGATCACGAATCGTCGACTACTCCACGGCCCGGCCGGCCAGGTTCGAGCAGGAACAGCGGCGTTGGGCGTCGTCGACAACGACCGCCACCGGCGAGGTCCGCGCTCAGGGACAGCAGCCGGGTGGTGTGCACGATCGAGG
Organism: Protofrankia sp. Cr1; assembly: GCF_963555865.1. Taxonomy (NCBI): domain Bacteria; kingdom Bacillati; phylum Actinomycetota; class Actinomycetes; order Frankiales; family Frankiaceae; genus Protofrankia; species Protofrankia sp. Cr1. The sequence continues at coordinate 2,543 of NZ_CAUVXO010000470.1, read as the reverse complement.
AGGCGCCGAACCCCTCCACGCCCCGGAACACGCTCGCGCCGGCCAGCCCGGCGCGATGCGCCCGGTGCACGATCTCGCTGGCCAGCGGCTCGCAGAGATACGACAGGAGGACAGCGAGCAGCGAGGTGCTGGTCAGCCGTTGGAGACCTTGATCGGCACAGCCAACCCGAGCCACGAGTCGTCAAGAACGATTGACGACCTTATGTCGTCAATCTATTTTGACGACATGAGTGAGGCGGGGGCGCGGGGCAGTCAGATGGTGGAGGCAGCGGGCGATCCCGATCCGGCGACCGGTCTGGCCGCCGTGGCGGCGCTGCGGGGTCTGGTGAAGGTGCTGGAGGAGTTGCAGGTCGACAACGCCCGCGCCCAGGGCTGGTCCTGGCGCGACATTGCCCGCGTCCTGGGAGTGACCAAGCAGGCGATGCACTACAAACACGCCGGACGACTGCGGGGGCGGGACTGATGGCCCGGATGGCGCGGCGGCCTTCGGCCGCTGGCCTAGAGATCAGGCGGTTGGCGGAGGTGGAACGGGATCGCCTCGGTCATCCCTATCTCGGCGACGAGCATCTGCTGCTCGGAGTGCTCGCACACGCCGCGAACCCGGCCGCGGCGATGCTGAACGAGCGGGGACTGGACCTGCCGACCGCGGCGGAGATCGCGCGGATCGTGGCCGAATCCGGGCCACTCGCCCGGGACGACACCACCCTGCTGCGGGAGTTCGGCGTGGACGTGGCCCGGATGCGCCGCCAGCTGGAGGCGACCTTCGGCACGTTGGCGGTGCACGACGCGGCCCGACGGGTACGCCTGCGGCCCTGGTGGCGCGGACGATCCCAGCACAACCCGCTGTGCGGACCGCTATATCTGATCAAGCGAGCGCAGCTCATAGCCTGCACCACCGCAGGCACACGCGGCGAAACCGAGATCCGCCCCGAGCACCTGCTTTATGGTGTCCTGCGCGTCGCGCGCGACCCGCTCGGCTCCGGGCTCGGCCGCCGTGGACGCCGCGACGCCAGCCGCGTGGGCCTGCGTGTCGGCACGGCCCATCCAGTCCGGCTGCTGCTGACCGGGCAGGGAATCGACGTGGACCGGCTCAGCGAAGATCTACTCGGCGACCTGATCGGTCGAAGGGAAGGGCATCCGTGACGACAACTGCGACCACGACCGAGTCAGACGCCGCCGAGCCGCTGACGTGCTGGTGCTGCGGTGGCACCTACCAGGAGCCTGGCCTGGTCCGGCTCGGGAACCATCCCGAGGTCGGGGTCTGCCTGTCGTGCGCGCACTTCCTGCATCAGCAGGCCCGGGGGCGGGAGGACGCGCTGCGCCCCTCGCCGGCCTCCCGGCTGCGTGATGGGCTGCGGGCTGGCCGGCGTCTGGTCATCCGGTGGCGGTGGCATCAACACCCGGTCATCGGCCGGCCGTTGCGCTGGTTGGGCCGGCGCCTGCCGTAGATCACCTCGTCATTTGTGCCTGTCCGGTCAGCGCGGCACCGTCGCATTGCGATGACTGCGCCGGCGGCGACGGTGACGCCGCCGGCAACGCGAACAGGTTAAGGTTCGTCGCGGTCGATAGCGGCCAGCGGATCAAGCGCGTGGCGAAGCTGGGCCAGCGACGGTGACCCGGCCAGGCGGCCATCGGCGTCACGGTAAAGCCGACACGACAGGCTTGCCGAGCGGACCGGCTCAGCAAACGGATCGACGCCGTCGACGAGCAGGGTCGGTGAGCCAGTCATGCCCACCTCCGCCGCCAGATCCGCACTGTCGACCACACGGAGGGTGACAACATCCTCGGCGGTTATCAGGCGACCGATCCGGTCCTGGAGCGTCGCGACGTTCGGGCAGTCCGGGACGTGCAGAATCGTCAACCTCATCAGCGGTGTCCCTCCCCAACTCCCCTCGATGTCGTCGGCATGCAGGGCATCCAGCAAAGTACCGCAACGCCTGGCTATCCACCCCCGCCACTCGACCACCTCAGCCGTGCGCACGCCCCAGCATCAACCTGTATCGGAACACACGGCAAGCGCGTAGAGGGCGACCCGATCGGGTGTGTCCGGTCGGCCCCACCGCGGCGCAGTAGCCATCCAATCGTGGCCATGTACGCCCGGCACGACCAGCCGGTGAGGGTGAGCAGCATGGTTGATCTTGTAGAGCCGTAGAATCTGTCGCCTTTGACCGATCCGAAGGAAGCAGGAAATGGCCCAGGTCGCGGCCAGAAACCACGTGGACCGAACCTCGGATAAAAGATCCACTACGCGGCAGTCGGCCAGACCGGCGCACTCCAACATTTCAGCGCCCAGCTCATGGGACCGCCGACTGAAACGTTCGGGCGCGGTTGACAAGTACACGTCGACCTACGGCCTCGGCGCCGACACCGCCCCGGGCGACGCCGGCTACGCCGCCGTCCTCTACGCCCAAGGGCAGCTCGGCATCCCGTACCTGTGGGGCGGAGACGGACCGGCTGAGGGCGGCTTCGACTGCTCCGGCCTCACCCGCGCCGCCTACGCCGCCGCCGGCATCGACCTGCCACGCACCGCCCAAACCCAGTAC
>NZ_CAUVXO010000469.1:3533-4911 GCF_963555865.1 Protofrankia sp. Cr1 | reverse complement strand
CGTCACCGTCAGCCGGCGACTCGCAGGGGAGCCGCCGCCGTACCGAAGGGCGACACCATGACCGGGACGACCTCATCCTCGCGGGCCGGGCAACGGTCCGGACCCGACTACGCCGAGCTGGCCGCGACCCTGCGTGGGCCGACGATCCGGCCCGGCGACCCGGCCTACGACTCGGCACGGGCCGTCTACAACGCCATGATCGACCGTCGACCCGCGGCGATCGCCCGCTGCGTCGACGTCGCCGACGTCATCACCTGCGTCCGGTTCGCCGGCGAGCACGGAATCGATCTCGCGGTGCGCGGCGGCGGGCACAACGCCGGCGGGCTCGGGGTCTGGGACGACGCGCTCGTCATCGACCTGTCCACCATGCGCGGCACGACGGTGGATCCCGCCGGCCACACCGTGCGCGTGGACGGCGGCTGCACGTGGGGCGACGTCGACCACGCGACGGTGGCATTCGGGATGGCCACGCCATCGGGCTTCATCGCGTCGACCGGAGTCGGGGGACTCACCCTCGGCGGCGGGGTCGGCTACCTGACCCGGCGGTTCGGCCTGACAGTCGACAACCTGCTGTCGGCGGACGTGGTGCTTGCCGACGGAACCTTCGTCACCGCGAGCCCCACGTCCCATCCCGATCTGTTCTGGGCACTGCGCGGTGGCGGTGGAAACTTCGGCGTGGTCACCTCGTTCCGCTTCGCCTGCCACGAGATCGGCGACCATGGCGTCGTCATCGGCGGACCGGTGTTGTACGACCTGGCGGACACCGCCGAGGTCATGCGGTGGTACCGCGAGCTGTTGCCCTCGCTTCCCGAGGAACTGAGCGGCTGGCTCGGCCTGATCACGATCCCACCCGCGCCGCCGTTTCCCGAACACCTGTGGGGTCGCAAGACCTGCGCCATCGTCTGGTGCTACACGGGCTCCCACGACTCCGTCGACGAGGTGCTGGCCCCGATCCGCGAATTCGGTTCACCGCTGCTCGTCGGTCTCAGCCCGATGCCCTTCACGGTGCTGCAGAGCGCGTTCGACGGCCTCTACCCGGCGGGCCTGCAGTGGTACTGGCGCGCGGACTTCTTCAACGAGATCTCCGAGCAGGCCATCGACGTGCACCTCACGTACGGCGCCATGCTGCCCACCGGTCACTCGACCATGCACCTCTATCCCATCGATGGGGCGGCGATGCGGGTACCCGAAGACGCTACTGCGTTCGCCTATCGCAACGGCGGCTGGGCCGGGGTCATCGTCGGGGTCGACCCGGACCCGGCCAATGCCGACCTCATCAGCGACTGGGCGAAGCGGTACTGGCAGGATCTGCACCCGACGTCGGCCGGCGGCGCCTACGTCAACTTCATGATGGAAGAGGGAGCCGACCGGGTCCGCG
>NZ_CAUVXO010000469.1:1337-3145 GCF_963555865.1 Protofrankia sp. Cr1 | reverse complement strand
CCTCCTACCGCGGCAACTATGACCGGCTCGCCGAGGTCAAGGCCCGGTACGACCCCGGAAACCACTTCCACGTCAACCAGAACATCCCGCCGGCCCGTTAGGCTGTTAGACCGTTCCCGATACGGTAGACACCCGGTAGAAGGTTGGCGCTGGCTCCCGGTCCGCACTCCACGCACGGAGAAGGAGATGTGCGCTCTCCTGGACGCGCTGATCGCGGACGGTGATGCCGGTATCCGGGTCGCCTTCGCCGTCATCCAACTCGCCACCGGCCACGCCGTGGGCTGGACCACCTACGGCTTCTTCAGCGCCGTCCATGAACGGCTGGAGATCGGCTGGACCTGGTACGGCCGCGCTGCCTGGCGCACCGCCGTCAACAGCGAGTCCAAGCTGCTGCTGCTCACGCACGCCTTCGAAGACCTCGGCATGGGCCGCGTGTCCTTTCGCACCGACCACCTCAACACTCGGCGACCAGTGGCCCGCCGTGAAGGAGCGGTTGACCGCCCGCCTTGCCGCTGGCTGAACCGTATTCGACCGGCCGACCACAGCCCGGCCGTCCTGATCTGGGCCGGCGTCCGCGCCAGCAGCGGATAGACCGTCAAGCCGGGTCAGGCGGTGCTAGTTCGCGCCGCGGTGACCGCCACCGTGGTGTAGAGCATCGTGAAGCCGCCCCCCATCGCGTCGATGGCGACCCCGACGCCCGCCAGCACCTCCGCCAGTTTGTCCGCCGGAAGCTGGGTGAGGGTGCCGTGGGTTGGCATCTGGTCCAGCCACGCGTCCCCGGTGTAGGACTGCTCCCAGTCGAATCGCCACTGCTCCGGGTCGGTGAACCCGCCCACCGCTCGGATCCCGTCGGCGGCCTTGGTGAACAGGACCTGGTAGCTGTCCAGGGCTTGCCTCCTCTGCTGGAGGTTGAACGGCGAGTCGGGCACGACCCGCTGATAAACCGCGGCAAAAGCTTCCGCCACGTCGGACGGAAGCTGGAACACGTGCCCGAACGCTGCCAGCCGGCCGCCAGGCCGCAGCACCTGTGCCGCCTTGGCCGCTCCCGCGACCGGGTCGACCCAGTGCCAGGCCTGCCCGGCGATGACCGCGTCGAAGGTCCGGCCGGCGGGGTCCCAGGCTTCGAAGGTCGCCACCTCGACCGTGAGCCCGCTGCGCCGCGCGACGTCAGCCATCCGCGCGTCGGGTTCGACGCCGAGCACCCGGCAGCCGACCGCCTGAAACTGCCGGGCGGCGATGCCGGTACCGATGCCCACGTCGAGGACGTCGGGCCCGGGGCTGGCGGCGATGATCGCCTCCACCAGGGCGTCGGGATAGCGGGGCCGGCTCCGGTCGTAGCGTTCGGGGTCCGAGCCGAACGACTCCGCCATCTGTCGGGCTTGATGAGGCTCATGGTCGGAAGGACGTGATTGCTTCTGCGGTAAAGTGGGCATGCGCCCACTGTAGTGGGCATACGCCCACTGTAGTGGGCATACGCCCACTCGTCCATCGAGTGGCGCACAGCGAGGGAAGGAGGATGCGCAGTGCCGACGGGGGTACACATCCGTGACGCGCGCGAGCAGCTGTTCGAGGCCGCCGAGCGCATCCTGCTCCGGGACGGGCCGAACGCGCTGACCAGCCGGGCGGTCACCACGCAGGCCGGCTGCGCCAAGGGCGTCCTTCACCGGCACTTCGCCGACTTCGACGCCTTCCTCGTCGAGCTCGTGCAGGACCGCATCGCTCGGATCGACACCCAGGCCGCCGCCCTTCGAGACTCCGCCGGGACCGGCACCGTCGCCGCCACCCTCACCGGCGCGCTGACGGACCTG
>NZ_CAUVXO010000469.1:0-923 GCF_963555865.1 Protofrankia sp. Cr1 | reverse complement strand
TTCGGGTCGGTCGCTGTCGCGGTCGTCGCCCTGGTCACCTTCCGGGATGAGCTGCGCGCCCGGCTGCGCCAGGCCGGGCTGGCCGGCGTCCCGGTGCTGACGGAAGCTGCAGCCATGATCGCCTCCTACCTCACCGCCGAACGCGACCTGGGCCGCATCGCGGCCGATGCCGACGTCGACACGCTTGCGCCCACCCTGATCGGAGCTGGGCACCTGCTGTTCGCCGACCGGACAGGCACCCCGCCGGAGGCTGGAGCCGTCCGCACGATGGTGACCACGGTCCTCGCCAGCGTCATACAAGAATCGCAGCCATAAACGGCACGGTCAGATGGAACGCGGATAGGCACGGCGGAAACCGTCCCAGTCTTTGGTGTCCAGGAGCCGGCAGTATCGGGCCTTGAGCTGCTTGATAGCCTCGATGTCGTCCACGGTGAATTCCTTATCTTACGTGCTGGTCGGACGGTTGTGGGCGAACGCGGGTAGCACCTCGTGTTCGAACAGGCGCAGGCTCGACCACGCCAACTCGGGCGGCATTCCGCCGCGCAGCGGCTGGAACTGGGCGAATGGTAATGGCGCGGCCGTCAGCTCCGCCACAAACTGTTCGGGTGTGAGGACCCGGTACTGGCCGGTCGCCCGCAGCTGATCGATATCGGCGACGCTGTGAAACGGTGAAGCGAGATCATCCTGGGCCGCCGGCATCTCCTACGAATGCCTCGAGCTGGAGACCCTGACCCCCCTCATCGCGCGCGTTCGCGCATCTGTCGTCGTTCGCCGCCCACGACGGCGACCGCCCCGGCACCCAACCCTCTGACCGAGACGGACGCGTCGGAGTATCAGCAATGGCGAATGTCTCTCCGGCGGACGATCGGGCGGGAGCCCACCGGGCATGTCGAGGGTCGGAGACCGGGAGCCGTCCGGTACCG
>NZ_CAUVXO010000468.1:4392-5007 GCF_963555865.1 Protofrankia sp. Cr1 | reverse complement strand
CCGGCCGGGTTGGGGCCGGCACACCCATCAGACGATTCGAACATATGTTCAGAATAGGTGTCTGGTCCGACATTTCCACCCCGCCGGGCGACCAGAATTCCCTCGGGTGCCAGCGTCTGAGAGCGCTCGGCAGTAGGGGTGTGGATGAAGGAGTGGGGCTGGGGTGCGTAGATCGCGAGGTGCGAGCAGGGAGTCGCACTGGTTGTGGGTGGCGCTCGACGAGCCGGGGTACCCGTGCATCGTGCGGCGATGGACGGGGAATGATACGGAAAGGTGTGCAGCCAGCCCCGTGACGCCGCGTCCCTATGGCCGGTCGTTCTTAACCGGATCAGGGTGCACCCGCCGCGGCGCATTGCCTCCGGCCTCGAGATGACGATGATGGGCTACCGGGGGCGTTCGGGACCTGGACGTTCGGGAAACGCGGCGGGAGCGGCCATGTTCAGGGGCAACGCGGCACGGGCGACCAGGACACGCCAGGCCCAGACACGCCAGGCCCAGACACGCCAGGCCACAGCTGCCGGCAGGGGCGCGCAGCACACGGAACCGGAGAGCGCGACCGAGGATCGGGCCGCACGGACCACCCCGGCGTGCCATGGGATCGAGGAGCAGGCCTCC
>NZ_CAUVXO010000468.1:2331-4025 GCF_963555865.1 Protofrankia sp. Cr1 | reverse complement strand
GACGTGATTGTCATCGGCTCCGGCTTCGGTGGGAGCGTCGCGGCTCTCCGGCTCGCGGAAAAGGGCTACCGCGTCATTGTTCTGGAGGCTGGCCGGCGATTCAATCCGGATTCTCTCCCGCGCACCAACTGGAACATCCGCCGCTATCTGTGGGCACCTCGACTAGGTTGTCACGGATTTCAGAAAATTACCATGCTCGGCCGCGTCCTGGTTCTTTCAGGAGCAGCCGTCGGGGGTGGATCAGTGGTATACGCGAACACGCTGTACCGCCCGCTCGCAGCCTTCTACACCGACCGCCAATGGGGTCATATCACCGATTGGTGCCACGAGCTTGCGCCATACTACGACCAGGCTGAACGAATGCTCGGGGTGGTGTCCAACCCGACGGTCACCCATACCGACGAGGTATATCGGGCCGTTGCCGAGGAAATGGGCGTCGGCCATACGTTCCGCCTGGCGGATGTGGGCGTTTTTTTCGGCCGGGCCGGCGGCAAGGAGCCTGGGGTCGAGGTCGCGGATCCCTACTTCGGTGGCGTCGGGCCCACCCGCACCGGCTGTCGTGAATGTGGTGAATGCATGACCGGCTGTCGCTGGAACGCCAAGAACACCCTTGACTACAATTATCTCTACCTGGCTGAGAAGCTCGGCGTCCAGGTTGTTCCCGACACTCAGGTCGAAGCTGTCCGTCCGTTGCCGGCCGGCGGGTACGAGGTCAGTACGGTCCGCACGGGATCCTGGGTCCGTCGGGACCGGCGGACGTGGCATGCGGGCCAGGTGGTGTTCGCGGGTGGAGTCCTCGGCACTGTTCGGCTCCTGCTCACCATGCGGGATACCGGCGTGCTGCCGGCGCTGTCGCCCCGGGTCGGCGAGCTTACCCGCACGAATTCAGAATCAATCATCGGAGCCACCAGATTCCGGCCGGACAGCCGGATCACCCGCGGGGTCGCGATCACGTCCTCGTTCTACCCGGCCCCGGACACCCATATCGAGCCGGTCCGTTACGGCCGGGGTAGTAACGCGATGGCCTTGCTGGCTACTCTCATGACCGACGGCGATCATCGGATGCCGCGATGGGTCATGTTTGTACGGGCAGCGCTGCGGCATCCGTTGTCGCTGCTTTCGGCGCCGATGCCGTGGCGGTGGTCGGAACGTGCCATGATTTCACTGGTCATGCAATCGCGGGACAATTCGCTCACGGTCACCCGACGGCGGGGTCTGTTCGGCCGCGCCAGACTCACCAGCAGGCAGGGTCACGGTGAGCCGAACCCAAGCTGGATTCCGGCCGGCAACGACGCGACCAGGCGTATCGCCAGGCGTATCGGCGGGTTTCCCGGTGGCACGCTGACGGAGGTTTTCGACATTCCGCTGACCGCACACATCCTCGGTGGCGCCCCGATCGGAGATTCCCCGGCCAGCGGGGTCATTGATCCCTACCAGCGAATCTTCGGATATGACGGCCTGCATGTGGTGGACGGTGCGGCGGTCGCGGCCAATCTGGGGGTCAATCCGTCACTGACGATCGTGGCGCAGGCCGAACGCGCGATCTCGCTGTGGCCGAACAAGGGCGAACCCGACCGACGCCCAGCGATCGGGGCACCCTACGAGCGGGTGCGCCCGGTGCGCCCGGTGCGCCCGGCCGTGCCGGAACACGCTCCGGCCGCCTACACTGTGGGCCTTCCCGAACGTGGCCGTCC
>NZ_CAUVXO010000468.1:0-1830 GCF_963555865.1 Protofrankia sp. Cr1 | reverse complement strand
CGCGGGAACGACGATCGCGCCGCCTTCGGCTGTGTCTACTGGGGCCTGCGGCGGCGCGGGAACGACGATCGCGCCGCCTTCGGCTGTGTCTACTGGGGCCTGCGGCGGCGCGGGAATGACGATCGCGCCGCCTTCGGTCGGGCCCCAGACGCATACGATCGGCGGAGTATCGAGACCACGGCGGTCGTTGGACCCGCGGTGCGACACCCGCGGCCACCAGCGATCAGCCACTACCGACACGACGGAAGAGAAGGCTCATGGCCGAGGAGCTGTACGCCACCCTGAAGACGACTCAGGGTGACGTTGAGATCTTGCTGTTCGAAAACCACGCGCCGAAGACGGTCGCGAACTTCGTTGGTCTCGCCACCGGCACGCGGGAGTGGACCGACCCGCGGACGGGCGAGAAGCAGACGACCCCCCTGTACGACGGAACGATCTTTCACCGGGTGATCCCGGATTTCATGATCCAAGGCGGTGACCCGTTGGGAAGCGGCCGCGGTGGCCCAGGCTACAAGTTTGCCGACGAGTTCCACCCGGATCTGCGTTTCTCCCGCCCGTATCTGCTCGCGATGGCGAATTCGGGTCCGGGTACCAACGGCTCCCAGTTCTTCATCACCGTGGCGCCGACGACGTGGCTGGACCGCAAGCACACGATCTTCGGTGAGGTAATGCGTGGCACTGAGATCGTGGACGCGATCAGCAAGGCGTCGACGGGTGCACAGGACCGCCCCGCCACCGACGTCGTGGTACGCCAGGTCGTCGTCGAACGTCGTCCGGTCTGAGTCGGCGCGGGGCACAGGTCGGGGCCGGCGTGACGAACTCACCGTGGTTGGAGCCGAACGGCGGGTCTGCCGCCTCGGCCGGCAAGCCCGTCGGTCCCGGTCAGCCGACCGGACAACCATCGGAGCCCGGCGGCTGGCGTCCCGTGGTCGGGCAGGCTGGTCCGGCGGATGGCTGGACGCCAACCGCCCAGCCCGCGGGCGGCCCGCCGGGACGCGGTAGCGAACATCCGATCGTCCCGCGCTGCTACCGACACCAGGATCGCGAGACGTACGTGTCCTGCCAGCGGTGCGGACGCGCGATCTGCCCCGACTGCATGCGTCCCGCGGACGTCGGGTTCCACTGCCCGGAAGATGCCGGCGCGCACGGCCGCCCCGCCGGTGGTTCCTCCCGGCGACCGGGTACCCGGCTTGGCGGACGGGCGGTGCAGGGACGTCCCGGGCTGGTCACCCTGGTGCTCATCGGGATGTGCGTGGCCGCGTACATCCTCCAGGGACTGCCGGGGCTCGGCGGCGGTGTGGACAACGCCTTCACCCGGGACTTTGCGCTCAACGGGCTGGCCATGGAGGTCAACGGCGAGTACTACCGGTTACTGACCGCCGCGTTCCTACACGCGAGCATCCTGCACATCCTGCTCAACATGTACGCGCTTTACCTGCTCGGATACCAGCTGGAGCAGATTCTCGGCCGGGTGCGCTACCTTGCGCTGTTTGTGGTGTGCGCCGTCGGTGGGAACACGCTCAGCTATTTGATCAATGGTTGGAGCACCTACTCGGTCGGGGCGTCCACCGCGGTGTTCGGGTTCTTCGCGGCCTACTACGTGATCGCCAGGCGGCTGCAGGCGGACACGTCGGCGATCCTCGTCGTCGTCGGCATCAATCTGATTATCAGTTTCGCTATCAGTGGGATCGACAAGTGGGGGCATATCGGCGGCCTCGTGACCGGTCTGGTGGTCGGCATGGTGTACGGCTACATCCCACCGCGTCGGGTCTGGCTGCAGACGCTTGCCGTGGGCGGCGTTCTCGCCGCACTGCTCGTAGCCGCGGTCGT
>NZ_CAUVXO010000467.1:0-4153 GCF_963555865.1 Protofrankia sp. Cr1 | reverse complement strand
GGACCAGCTCCGCGACATTACGCACCAGCAGTTCCTCTCGGACCGCGTCCGTCAACGCTTCGATGTGCCGGGGCCGGACCACTGAGAAGTGCCTCCGGTCGAGCGTCGCCACCTGGCGGACGCCGAGCCGCTCGGCAAGGGTAATCACCGCAGCATCGACCACACCCAACAGGAAGTCCGCATACCGGCGCACGAACTCGGCCATCCGCCGGACGTCAGCCCGAATGATCTCGACAAGCTCAAGTTCCCCGGCGGAAACCAGTTCGAGAAAATCCGCCTCGGCTTCGGGGCCGCGGAACTTCTCGACCAGCCAGCAGACCTCCACGACGACCGGAGAGGGCACCAGCAGCCGGCCCTTCCCGCGCGCGAGTCTCCCCAGCAACTCGGAGCACACCACATGATTCTTGTCGGACCGGTCAGCCGCGGCAACCAGAGGCCCCGTATAGAGAAGCGTATTCATCCAGGAAAGCTCAAGCCTTCCCGGATGATTTCACTGTGCCGTTCCGACAAATCACCACGCCCGGACTCCATGCTCCCGATGAACGACAGGAGACCTCGCCGGACCGGGGTATCCTCCCCTTCTTCCGCCCCCGCCAGCGGCGAGAGCTCCGGGTCGGACTCGACCAGCACACGCAGATGCCGCACCTGGGCCAACGAAAGCCTGTCCACCAGGTGGTGCATATCCTCGTAGTCGTACGCTGCGGTCACGCACTCAATGTACCGGCGACAACCGGACACCGTCCCCGCCACAACAGCACACACGCTCTTCCACTCGTGCCGACGCGGTCCGCAGAGCGCTGGTCGGTTCGGCACCGTGGGTGCGGCGTAGGTGCGCCGTGCGGGCCGCCTGGACGCGAAGCTCCTCACATTCCGTCACTGCGGCTGAGAACCGCACTGTACTGCAGTTGTACTGCAACGAAGGTGGACGTCGGTGGACATACCGCCGAGGATTGCTGCGAGCGTGTACCTCAGAATCTTCGGTGACCGCGATCGACTCCGCAAGCATGCCCGCCACCACCCGGGACGGCAGCACCACCGTCACCTACTGCTCGAGGTACTCCCCCACCGTCATCCGGGTGGACACCACCGGCACGCCGTCATCAATGCGGGAAATCGGGGACGCTACGCCCGGGATGGGGGCATGGCGTATCCCAGCTTCCGCAGGGCTGCGCGAAAATCGGCCTCGTGCTGCACAGGTACGGCGATATGACGCTCGCCCATCAGACTGCACAGTGAGCGGAGTTTGCGGTCACTGACGAGGAGTGCGGCGGTCGCTTTGTCCGCGCATTCGACCACCCGTGCCAGCCCGAGGTCGCGCAGCTGGCCGGCGCGGGCTGCGACGTCCTCGAAGAGCCTGGTCACGGTGGCCGGTAGGTCGTGGTCCGCACGGTCGCCCAGAAACCGCCGCAGATCCTCGGCCGGTCTACCCGCGTCGATCGCGGCCATCAACGAGCGGATACTCAGAGCCCAGACTCGGTCGGAGGTTCGCTGCCCGTAGGCATTCAGAAAAAGCTCGTCGGCCGGTTGGACCTCGCCGACGACCACGATGTCCAGACTCGGCAGGACCTTGAGCGCTGGACCGGCTTCGGCGCCGTCCTGCTCGGGCTCGTACCGGTCCGCCAGGCCGAACACATAGGCGCCAAGGGTGTTCATCCGGACGGCGTGCAATCCGTCGTACCGGCTGAGGAAGTCCAGGTCGTCGGCGCCCCAGTTGCCGCGGAAGTCGTCACAGGCGTCAACAGGATCACCACAGGTGAGATCGAACAGGCCGAGCGTGCCTGCGTACTCAAACAGCAGACACAGCAGGTACCGGCCCTCCAGCAGCGACCAGTCGTGGAACCCGTCGTATCCCAGGCTGCCGTACTGCAGATCTTCGATGTACAGTTTCCAGACATCCCGTGCGACGGTGAACGGCGGTCCGCCACGCCGTATCCGGGCGAACAGCGTGTCCACCTCCACCCATTCGCCTGGCGGACAGGTTGCGAGCGCCGCGGCGACAGCCTTACGCCGGGGACCTGCCGCGGTCAGCGCGCGGGCGGACCGCTGACCCTTGATCGTCTCGATCCGACTCATCTCGTCGAGGACCGCATGACTGACCCAGCGCCGCCACAGTTGCCGGATCGTCTCCGCCGCCGGCTTGGCCAACGCTGCCCGGCCCCGCGCGGTCAGCGCGAGACGCCCGCCGGCAATCTCTGCCAGCCCACCGGCCTGCACCAGCAGCGGCCAGGCGAACGCCGCGATCGGCTCCGTGAGATAGAAGTCGCCGCCGAGCAACACGCCGGCGACCGCGGCGACGGTCGCCGTGCCCGGCCGCTGCGTCTTCTCGCTACACCGCAGCTTGCCAGCCGCGCACAGCTGCAGAACGGCGAGCGTGTTGGCCTGGGCCTCCCGCGCCGTCAAGCGAACGGCTAGCCCGTCCACCCCGGATGACCTATCCGTCGTTGCATCCACATCCTGCGCCACGGCCATGTCCACCGACCCTATGTCCCGCCCCGACAGCAGGATCCACGGGGATTCGGGATCGTTGGCGGTGCGGAGCGCCGTGTTCCGCTCCTGGAACCTACCGGCTGCAATAGACACCGTCACAAGCACGGATTATGGCGAGGGTATGTATGGATTCGTGGTGGTGGACGGTAAAAACCGTCGCCGGACGATCAAGGACCTCCCGATCTACACCACTCCAGGGGACTCAAGCGGACCACGCTGCACCTTCTCCATCACGGCGGTGTCGCCTTCGCCGGCGGCAACGAGCATGTCGACCAGCGCGGCCCGCAACCGGCCGGCATGGGGGAACCCGCCCTTCTCGGCGGCGCGATCACCCTCAGAGTAGGATGGATAGCTCCAGCTATAATAAGTAGAGCTATCAACATGAGGACGGCATGGCGACCAAGCCCGTGGAGATGTTCGACCGCGACTTCGAATGGGCCGAACTGACCCGCTTCGCCCACCACCCCGGCCCCGAGGCCACGCTGGGCGTGGTCTCCGGACGGAGACGCCAGGGCAAGACCTTCCTCCTCGACGCCATCACCCGTGCCCACAGCGGTTTCCTGTTCACCGCCACCGAGACCACCGAGACCGACGCCCTGCGCCAGTTCGGTGAGGCTCTCGCCCGCTACCGCGACGAACCGGTCGCCTACCGCTTCGCCCACTGGGACGAGGCCGTCAGCCAACTGATGCGCATCGCCACGCCGGGCCCACCGTCGTCGTCATCGACGAGTTTCCCTTCCTCGCCAAAGCATCCCCCGCGCTACCGTCCATCATCCAACGCGCCCTGGACCCGACGGCCCAGCGCACCAACACCCCGGTCCGACTGCTGCTGTGCGGCTCCGCGGTGTCCTTCATGGGCCGGCTGCTGGCCGGCAACGCCCCCCTGCGCGGCCGCGCCGGACTCGAACTCGTCATCCCCACCCTCGACTACCGCGTCGCATCCCAATTCTGGGAAATCACCGATCCGCGCACCGCCGTACTCACCCACGCCATCGTCGGCGGCACCCCCGCCTACCGTCGCGAATTCACCCAGGGCGACACACCAGCCGGCTCCAACGACTTCGACCCCTGGGTCACCCGGGCCGTCCTCAACCCCGGCCGTCCCCTCTTCCGCGAAGCCCGCTACCTGCTTGCCGAGGAACCCGACCTCCACGACACCGCCCTCTACCACTCCGTGCTGGCCGCGATCGCCGCCGGTAACACCGCCCGCGGCGGGATCGCCGACTACCTCGGCCGGAAATCCACCGACCTTGCCCACCCACTGAGCGTCCTCGGGGACGTCGGCCTGATCCGCCACGAACCCGACGCCTTCCGCCGCAACCGCTCCGCCTACCGGATCGCCGAGCCACTGATCGCCTTCTACCACGCCGTCATGCGCCCCTACTGGGGTGACCTGGAACGCCCCGGCCGCGCCCCCGCCGTGTGGCAACGCGCCCAGCCCACGTTCCTCAGCAAGGTCGTAGGACCGCACTTCGAGAACCTGTGTCGCGAATGGGCCCGCTGGCATGCCACCCCCGACACCTATGGCGGCCATCCCACCCGGGTCGCCGCCGGGACCGTCAACGACCCGGCCGCCAGGACCAGCCACGAGATCGACGTCGCGGTCTTCGGCCACCACGACTCCGAACGCGAAATCCTGCTCGCCCTCGGCGAAGCGAAATGGAAC
>NZ_CAUVXO010000466.1:2967-4369 GCF_963555865.1 Protofrankia sp. Cr1 | reverse complement strand
GGGACCTTACGGCTTCCCCCTGCTCCGCCAGCGCATCCTGCTCTGGGGCCGCGGCCACCGTAAAGCCGGTGAGATCACCAGGGCCAGGAGTGTGCCCGAGTGTGGCAAGTCGGACTACGGTGGCGGACTCGTGGTCGCGATGAGGTCGCGGGCTCGGGCGCCGTAGACAGCGATCTCACTGAAGCGCGCGAACATCTGCGCGTAGGAGGCGGGAATGACGCCGAGGGACACCGCGGGCCACGTCGTGACCTCGGCCAGGTGTGCGCACTGGCCGCGCATGACCGCCGGCCCGCCGAAGCCGTTGCGCAGCACGGACTCCTCGATGAGGAATGCGGCGGTGCGCTGGTTGCGGCGCAGGACGCGCTGGCGGTTCATCCGAGCCGCGACCGCTGCCTCGACATCGTCGTGGACTCCGCGCCGCTGCTGGTAGGCACGAAGCACAGCGCGCTCCATCCGTCGCCATCCGACCTTAGGTCATGTCGTATTCCTGATGCGGCACGGACCGCTCCCACGCAGCCTCGAACGCCGTCGCGCACTGCGCGGCGATCACCGCGTCGGGTGACAGGCGCGTATCGAGGAACTCTCCTCGGCCGGAGAAGTAGTTGAACTGAGCGTGCTGGCCGTCGAAAACCCAGAAGTCGTTAGCCGGGAGCAGCAGGCCGGTAGCCAGGTGCCGGGGCAGCCAGCGGACCTGTTCGCCCGCGGCGACGTTCGACGCGGTCGTCGCATGCTCGAACCTGATGTAGTCGGTCACCGGCTCCGACACGATCCGGACCCGGCGGACCTCGACCCCATGACCGGTCACCTCGGCGATCAGGTCAAGCCATGGCCGGGGCGCCAGTCGCCGTCGGAACTCCTCCTGGTCCCCGACGAGCCACGCCTGAAACCACGGATCCCCGCCGTCGTAGGAATCCCGCATCTCCAGATGCACGGCGGAGGACGAACACGCGCGCAGCAGCGTGCCGAACGGCGGGTCGGGCTCCTCAGCTACGCCCGGGATGCGGCCCAGGCCCCTGTCTGCCTCGCTCGTAGGTCCCATTGGCCGCCTCCACGATGAACGCCTTCATGACCACCGCCCGCGCCTATGAACTCACCCGCCGCGGCGAATTCCCCTGCGAAGTCCACCGCTTCGGCCGCATCTACCGCGTCAAAACCAGCGCACTCCTTCACGCCCTCGACAGCAGCGGCTGACCCCCAGCCTCGCCATCACCCAAAGTAAACGAATGAAGCACATCTCCGACACACCGTATGATCACTATCTCATGATCGTCTACCGATCCATGTCGGCCGGAGCTGGACGCTGTCGAACAGTCGGGTCCTCCGCACGCACGTGCGAAGGACGGGGCTAGTAAGGACAGGGCTAGTGTCGCGGGTGGTGACATAGCGGGCGCGACAGCTGGAG
>NZ_CAUVXO010000466.1:0-2752 GCF_963555865.1 Protofrankia sp. Cr1 | reverse complement strand
CGGGGTCGCGGACACGGCGAGGAGACGGGGTGCGCGAGGGGCAGGGCCGGTGGGAGACGGTCACGCCGTCGCAGTTTCCGCATGAGCGGGAGGCGCTGGAGCATGTCCGGCTGCTGCTGCCGGACGCCGAGCCGTACCGTGCCTGGTCGAACTTCACCTTCACCGCGACCACCGGGCACATCCGCGAGGTCGACCTGCTGGTCGTTGCCCGCGGCGGCGTCTACCTCATCGAGATCAAGAGCCTGGTCGGCCGGCTGACCGCGTCCGGGTCGAACTGGACCCAGCACCGCCACTCGGGCGACACCCGGATCTTCGACAACCCGCTGCACCTGGCGAACCAGAAGTCCAAGGAGCTGCGGTCCCTGCTGGAGAACGCCGGCCGCGCGAGCAGGACGAAGATCCCGTTCATCCAGCCGGCGGTCTTCCTGTCGAACCCGACCCTACGGGTCGAGCTCCCCGACCATCAGCTCCACTGGGTCTTCGGCCCCGAGCCAGGCACCCCGGGCGGCGCCACCAACAAGAGCGCCAGCACGAGCAACAGTAAGGGCGGCGTAGCGCTGCCGTCGATCTGGTCCGGCCTGCTGGACGCACCGCTGCGCGACGAGCGGCAGCGGGTCACCCCCGAGCTGTCCAAGGCCCTGGCCAAGCTGCTGCCGGCGGCCGGGATTGCCCGCAGCCGGCGCCACCAGCGGGTGGGCTCCTGGCAGCTGGAGTTCCCGGCATTCGACTCCGGCCCGACCTGGCAGGATTACCATGCCGCCCACGCCCAGGTCGCCTCCGAGCGGCGACGGGTGCGGATCTACCTCGTCGAGCGGGCCGCCGGGGAGGCCGAGCGGGCAAACCGGGAGGCGGTCGCCCGCCGCGAGTTCCTGGTGCTACACGGGATCAACCATCCGGGGATCGTCCAGGTCGACGGGTTGGAGAACCACGAGGCGGGCCCGGCGCTGATCTTCCGCCACCGGCCGGACGAGATGCGCCTGGACCACTATTTCGGCCGGTACGGCGACCGCCTCGATGCCGGCACCCGGCTGTACATGATCCGCCAGCTGGCCGAGACGGTCGCCTACGCGCACGGCCGGCATCTCTACCACCGGGCGCTGGCCGCCCGCAGCGTCTTGGTCGTGCCGTCGGGCGGCCGGGGCCGCCGCGCGGGCGGGAACGGCGAGCAGGGCTGGCTCGCACCCAGGCTGATGATCCGTGACTGGCAGGCGGCGGCCCGCGACGCCGGCTCGGGTACCGGCGCGCTGACGAGCGCGATGACAAAAACGTCGCTCGAACTGGCGGTGGAGCCCGCGGCCCGGTTCCTGCCGCATCTGGAGCTGGCCGCCGCCGGCTACCTGGCGCCCGAGATCGGCGCCCCCTACCCCGACCCGGTCGGCATCGACGTCTTCGGCCTGGGCGCGCTGGCCTACCTGATCCTCACCGGCCAGCCGCCCGCGGACAGCCCGAACACCCTGAAGGCGAGGCTGGAGCAGTCGGGCGGCCTGCACCCGGCGGAAGTCGTCGATTCGCTGTCCGAGGCGGCGAACGAGCTGGTAGCGCAGGCGACCCGCCCGCTGCCCGACGACCGCTTCTCCAGCGTCGGCGAGCTGCTCGACTGGCTACTGCTCGTCGAGGACGAGTTCACCCGGCCGGACGTCCCGGCGGCCGCCCCCGACGACAGCGGCGCGGACGGCACGCCGCCGACGGACCCGTCCGCGGCGGAGCAGAGCAGGCCGAGCAGGAGCCCGAGGCTGACCCGCTGGAGGCCCAGCGCGGCGACCTGGTCGGCGGCGAGTGGCGGATCAGGGAGCGGCTGGGCACCGGTTCGACGAGCCGCGCCTTCCTGGCCCACAACGAGAAGACCAACCGCGACGAGGTCCTCAAGGTCGCCCTCTCCGACGAGCGGGCGGCGCGCCTGGAACATGAGGCGTCGGTGCTGGGCCGGCTGAACGACTCGCGGGTGATCCGCCTGGCCCGCCCGGACACGCTGGTCATCGGCGGGCGCACGGTGCTCGTCCTCGACCACGCCGGCGAGCAGACCGTTGCGCGCAAGCTGCGCGAGGGCCGGCTCTCGGTCGACGAGCTGGAAACCTACAGCGACTACCTGTTCGGCGCGGTCGACTACCTGGACGGCGAGGGCGTCGCCCACCGCGACCTGAAGCCGGACAACATCGTCATCCGCCGCCGGCCGAACCGTACCTACCAGCTGGTCCTCATCGACTTCTCGCTGGCCAACATCTCGGTCCGCGACACCAGCGCCGGTACGCCTCGCTACCTGGACCCGTTCCTCGGCGCCGGCACCCGCACCGCCTACGACGACCACGCCGAGCGCTACGCCCTGGCGGTCACCCTGCACGAGATGGCCTCCGGCGAGCTGCCGCTCTGGGGCGACGGGTCCGCCGAGACGCGGTTCACCGTGGGCCCGCCGACGGTGGCCACCGAGGCGTTCGACCCGGCGATCCGCTCCGGCCTCACATCTTTCTTCCTCCGCGCGCTCGACCGGGACGCGGCGCGGCGGTTCGCGTCGCTGAAGGACATGCGCGACGCCTGGCAGGCCGTCTTCCGCGCCGCCGACTCCACCCCGCCGGCCCCGACCGTCCACCCGACGAACGACGGCAAGCCGACGAACGACGGCAAGCCGACGAACGAGGGCAAGCCGACGAACGAGGGCAAGCCGACGACCGGCACGGCGGGGCTCCGCCCGGCCGGCTCCGCGGGCGCCGGCGACGAGGAGGCCGCCCAGCAGGCCCGCGACCTGGCCGCCGCGGCG
>NZ_CAUVXO010000465.1:0-4158 GCF_963555865.1 Protofrankia sp. Cr1 | reverse complement strand
GTGGAGGGCCGCGCGGACGGCCTCGGCGCGTGAGTGATAGCGCCCCGACGACACCATCGTGTCGAGCGCGGCTACCTCGGCTTCGTCCAGCCGGACGGCGATCTGTGGCATGCAATCAGAATACCTCGTCGACTCCCGTCCTGGTATGCATGTTGCACACCAGGACGGGAGTCGCTCGCACACAGGCCCGGTCGCGCAGGTCCGGCGGCTTGGCCGCCGGAACGGGCCAGGGCCGATCAGAACCGGGGATGATGGACGAGGTCGAACACATAGAGGCCACCGTCTCCGCCGACGACAAGTCGGTCGCCTGTCGAGTACCACGCGACCGAGCTCAACGGCCCGTCGACCTTCAACGCGGCCACGCATTCGAATGAACCGGCCTGCCATATCCGCACGGACTGGTCGCCACCGGTGGTCGCGAAATATCTTCCGTCACGTGTGAAGGCGAGATCGGTCACCTGGCCCGCGTGACCGGCCAGTGTTCTGGTCGCCGACCCGGTGCCGAGATCGAAAACGTGAATATCACCGTCGGCCGACCCGCACACGACATCGTGACCGCCTGGCGCCAGCTTCATCACCTCCACCGTGAATCCTTCCCACGTGGTGGTGGCGAGTGGCCGGCCGGCCGGGAGGCTCCACCGCCGGAATGTGCCGGTGCCGTCGACGGAAATCAGGGTCTTCTCGTCATCGGCGATGTCGATCGCGCGAATGTACTGGTCACAGTGCAGGGATGTGGTCGTGGGCCGCCGAATCCGTAGCCGCTTCGTATCGTTGGCGAGCGACGCCAGGCGCCTGACGTGGATCCACCGGCCGAGCCGTCCCGCAAAGGCCATGTACTGATCATAATGACTGATCACGACCTGGACGGGTGGGCTGATGGACGGCATGCTGGCAAGCAGTTCACCGGACTCGGTCCCGTAGACGCGGATGTAGCGGTCCTCACCGGCCAGAGCTATGATCGTGCCGTCCCGGCTGACCGCCAGCGACGTGATCCCGGCACCGGCCAGGACCCGCTGTTCGGTCCTGCTGGACGAATCCACCAGGTGGACGCCGCCATGGTGCGCGGCGGCGAACCAGCCGTCGCTCGGGCTCGTCGCCACAGCGGCGAGACTGCCCGCGAAGGCGGGAACTTCGACGGAGCGGGCCGCGATCCCGGTCGCAGGCCAGGCGCGGGAGCTGTCCCACAACCGGACGGTCGTGTCCTCGCTCGCCGACGCTATGTTTCCGTTGTCGTTGAAGGCGACCGCGGTCACCGGCCCGGAGTGTCCACGCAGGACTGCCCGCCGGTCGTCGTCAGAGAGGTCCCAGACCCGGACAGTTCCGTCGTCGCCACCCGAGAGCACCCAGTCGTGAACGGGATGCGCAGCCAGCGACCGCACTTTTCCGGTATGCCCGGAAAACACCTGAGTCACCGTCCCGGTGGACCATTCCGTGACGACTATCCGCCCGTTTTCCTCGCCTACGACGAGCCGTGAACCGTCTGCGCTCAGTGTCACGCAATCGCGCGGATTCACTTTTATCCGCCGCGCCTGGCACACACCGGTGGAGAGGTTTGCGAAATAGAAGACCCCGACCTTGCCGCCGGCACAGACGATGTGGCTCCCGTCCGGGCTGAATGTCAGCGGCTTCGCGCCCATGATCCCCCGGATGACGTGGCGCTCCTGGCCGGTGTCGACATCGAGCACCCGGAGTGAGTCCTGGTCGGTGTAGGCATACCACCGGCCGGTGGGGTCGAGCAGCGGTGCATGGCCGCCTGCGCACCGGCGGACCGTGGTGAGGGCCCCGTTGTCGACGTCCAGTCGATGCAGGAAGCGTCCTATGGTGGTGATGAAGACCGATTGTGAATCGGGGGTGAACCGGATGGACGCGATCGGCCCACTGCCCACCGGCGGGAAGACTTCCGTCCGGCGGCCGCGGGTTGTTTCGCTGATATGTACGGAGATATCCGAACCCGACACCGCAACCCATCGGCCATTCGGACTGGTCGCGATATCGACGACAACGCGTGGGTTACCCGGGAGAACACGCAGCAGGGCCGGGTCCGGGAGGTCGGGCATCGGCCAGGCGGGGGTGAGACGCCCGACCGGCTGGGCTGCGCTGAAGGCCCGGGCGGCCGCACCGAAGTCCGGGTCGTCCCAGAGCCGGCTGACGAGGGTGGCCGCCTGGGCGTGTGCGGGGTCGGTCGGCTCCAGCAGGTATGCGTTCTGTTCGATACGGGTTCGCAGCAGGGCCGCGCGCGGATCCCGGGCCAACGCCAGGTCGGCGTTGATCGCAGCGACGCCATGTAGCCGTAGGCGGGCTGTGACCCATCGTAGGTCGATGACCAGCGTGTCCAGCTCGACCCTTGCCGGGTCGCCGGTCGGGTCGCCGGTCGGGTCGCCGGTCGGGTCGCCGGTCGGGTCGGCACCCACGCTGGCTAGATGAAGGTGTTCGGCGAGGTGATTCCACAGGTAGGGCTCATCGGGTGGGAGCGCCCACCAGGCGGTACGTCCGTCCGGCTCGGTCGGGACGCCTGCGCGGTGCGCGTCCACCAGAGTGCGGTGCAGCAGTCCTAATCGACGGGCGTCGCCATCAGGTCGACCGGTGGAGTGCTCATGGCGCAGCGCGCGGCGGATGTCGTCATGCAGGCGTAGCCCTTGGGCAGCCGTCCCGTCCGTGCCGGCCGTACCGGTCGCGGTCGCGAGTGAGAGGCGGAGCAGGTCGTCGCGCAGGCGGCCGCTGTCCTGTGGGCTCAGCTGGTGCAGGTGGGTGAATCGGGCCAGTTGGGCCCAGAATCGTTCGAGCGTTACGTGCGGGATCGTCACGTCCTCACCGAAGACGGCGAGTGCTGTGACCAGCGGCAGCCGATCGTCGCCGATCAGGGTCAGACTGGCCGAGACCGCGGAGCTGACGGCATCGGACCGCGAATCGCCGTCCGCAAGCGGTGACGGGCTGCGGTCGGACGGCGGTGCAAGCCGCGGTGGACTGGGCCGCGGTAGGACGGCCGGCGACGGACTGGCCCCTGGTAGACCGGTGACTGGTGGATCGGAAATCGGTGGACCGGACGGCTGCAGGCCGGAACGCAGTGGTACGGGGCGGTACCCCGGACCGCGTTCCACCCAGGCGACGGCTTCGGAAAGGGTCGCGCCGGCATTCGTCCGGGCCCGGAGTTGGCCGTTGACCAATGAGAGCAGGACCGGCCAGCCGCCCGTCATCGACAGCAGTCCCGACAGGTCCGCGCCCGCGACGGCGTCGCGGGCCAGACCCGTCGTAAGCAGATCACGTGCCTGGCCACGTGACATTTCGTCGACCGCGACCGTTCGCGCGTCAGCTGGAATGACGGTGGGAATGCGGGTCGTCACCAGCCGAACGCAGCCCCGCCCACCGATCAGGAAGGGTGCGATCTGGTCGGTTCGCCACACGTCGTCCACGACCAGCAGATAACGGGATGTTCCCCCTGCGCCGTCGTCAGTCCGGCGTGTCTGCGTCCGGCGTTCGAGGAGTCGGCCCAGATGACGCCCGGCCTGCATCGGGTCGACGAATGTAGGGCGGCGCCCATCGAGCACCTCGGCGAGCTGGTTGACGCGCCCCGCGAGATCCGGCCCTGAGATCTGTTCCCCGAGGGTTGACCACAGGATGCCATCGCAGAACCACTCCCGCACCTCGGGATCGGCGCACAGGGCCTGCGCAAGTGTCGTCTTGCCCAGCCCACCGGCACCGTGCAGCGCCGTGGTCATCCCCACCGGCCGGCCGTCGTCCGAACACAGCAGATCAACCAGCGGCCGGGACAGTTCCGGGCGCGCAATCGGTACCCGCGTCAGTTCCGGAGCCATGTTCATCGGTCCGGGGTTCGGCGACCCATCGGTCCCAATGCCTGCGCTGGCCGGGCGAAGCTCGACCAACGCCTGGTAGAGCGCTCGTTCGAGGCCGTCCGGGGTGGTGAAAAGATTGACGGTGACGTCAGTGTCCATCACGTGGCGCCGGAAGGCGGCCTGGCGTGGCCCGTGGTCGAGGTCGATGACGGCCTCCGCAGGGACGTTCGCCTTCTCGTCCAGCAGGAACGCCAGCCGACGCAGGCCGAGATCAGCCGCGGTGCGGAACTCCAGCTCGGTGTAGGAGACCTCGGGTGAATCCCGGACGGGTGACCCGTAGCGGAAACCGAAAAGACCTACGTAGACA
>NZ_CAUVXO010000464.1:0-4178 GCF_963555865.1 Protofrankia sp. Cr1 | reverse complement strand
TTCATCGTGGTCGTGGACGCCTACCGCCGCAACCGGACCGGAACCACTGCGCCGTAAGGGATTCCGCCGATGTTCGCGCCCCTGTTGCCGGACCCTCTGTGGGAACGATGTGACTCTGGTGTCCTGGCAGCAGCATCAGATTCACGTCGTTAGGAGCGCCTGGCAGTAGGGGCGTGGATCAAGGAGTGGGGCTGGGGCACGTACATGGCAGGACGGCGGCGGGAGTCACTCTGATTGTGGGTATCGACCGACGACAACACAGAGATGCGCATGCCCCGGCCCCGCGATGCCGCGTCCCTATTGCCGTGCGCTCTCCTGCCCCGGATCAACGACGGGTCGCTGTTGTTGCGCCGGCATATGATCGCCACGATGAACTCGGTCAGCGAGGGCGGCAGGGGCTTGTCACCACCATTGTCACTAGGCAGATCGACGAGGATGATCGACGTCGCAACCGCTCGGGGAGCGTCCGTGTCATGACCGCCATCGCCCCCGCCCGGCCGCTCCCGTTCGTCAGGCGGGTCATGATCAGGGACTATCGGTCCGTTGCCGACTGCGATGTCTCGCTCGGCCCGCTTACCGTGCTGGTCGGGTTCAATGCCTCCGGGAAGTCCAATTTCCTGGACGCGCTCCGGTTCGTCACGGACGCCCTGGAGGTGTCGCCCGCGCATGCGGTCTCGGAGCGCGGCGGTCTTGATGCTCTGCTGCGCCGGAGGCCGGATGGGGGTGCCGATTCCTTCGGGATTCGGCTTGATGTGGCGCTCGCGGCGGAGCGCGACGGCGGTGCGGCGGTCGCGGCGACCTACGGGGTCGAGATCGGTCGGGATCCGGACGGCGACCTGCCGCTGCTGGTGATCCGCGAGGAGTGCCGCATCGAACTGCCTGGCGGTCCGGTCGTGCTCAGCGCGACCGCGGGGCGGCGTCGTACCTCCCGGCTGTACCTACCAGTGGAGGCCATCCAGGACGATCGGTATGCGGCGGTCGACACCGCGTTGCGGGCCATGCGGTTCTACGAGTTGGACTCGGCGGTGCTGCGGGCGCTGGACGAGGAGACGACCCGGCGCTCGGAACTCGGCTCCGCGGGTGAGCATCTCGGGCATGTCCTCGGCGCGCTCCAGCGTGACGATCGCGTGGGCAAGGAACGCCTCGATGCCTACCTGTCGGCGCTGGTACCGAACGCGGTCGGGGTGGACGAGCGGTTGGAGGGCCGGTACTCGACGGTTGAGGCTCGTTTCCGAGTCGGTGTCGCGGACGGCATTGAGGTGTTCGCGCGGGAGGCCCTCTCGGAGGGGACGTTGCGGGCAGCCGGGGTGCTCGCGGCGCTGTTTCAGCCACCGGCCTTCGACGGTCGCATCTCGCTGATCGGCATTGAGGAACCGGAGACGGCGCTGCATCCGGCGACGGTGGGCGCGTTGTACGAGGCCCTGGACGACGCCGCGTTGCGGACCCAGGTGATCGTGACCAGTCAGAGTTCGGATCTTCTGGACAGCGAGTACGTCCGGCTCGGGCATATCCGGGCGGTGGCGAATCTCGACGGCGTGACGCAGGTGGGTGAGGTTGATGCCGCCAGTCACGCCATCGTGGCGAAGAAGATCATGACGGTCGGTGAGTTGCACCGGAGCGGGGGGATGATGCCGGTGCAGGCCGATCGCCCGGCCGGCCGGCGGGCGGACGTGAGGCGAGAGCGGGGATGACGCCGACCACGATCGCCATGGTGGTCGAGGGCCAGGGCGAGGTCGCCGCCCTGCCGGTGCTGGTACGCCGGATGGCCGCCGAGCTGGCCCCAGGATCATGGGTGGATCTGCCACGCCCGTATCGGGTCAACCGAGGCACCCTGGTTGGTGCCGGTGGGCTGGAAACGGTCGTCGCGGCGGTCGCCGAGCAGGTCGGCCCGGCCGGTGGTGTCCTGATCATGATCGACGCCGATGACGACTGTCCCGCCGAGCTGGGTCCGCGGTTACTCGGCCGGGCTCGGGCGGTCTGTCCGGGGCTGGCGGTCTCCGTCGTCCTGGCCAATCGTGAGTTCGAGGCGTGGTTTCTGGCGGCAGCACCGTCGCTCAGTGGCGAGCGGGGCCTGGCTCAAGGCCTTGAGTGCCCCGTTGATGTGGAGAAACCGCGTCACTGTAAGGGATGGCTGAGCGCGCATCGTACCGATGGGCGTTCCTACAAGCCAGTGAGTGACCAGGCTGCGCTGGCCGCGCTTGTCAATCTCCGGATGGCCAGGAAGTACTCGCCTTCGTTCGACAAGTTCTGGCGTGACGTGGGGCATCTGCTGACAGGGGAGGAACAGTGATGGGTTCCCGGAGTCTGAGGTGAGGATTACCGGTGGTGCTGGGTCCGGCTTGTTGCGCGGCGGTGATGGCCCGGATGATGGCGTCGTAGGCGAGGTCTTCATGGCGGAACTGGGCGAGGACGGTGACAGTGGTTCACCGAGGGTTGTTCCGTATCCGCCGTGCGGATGCCTGACAGCGTGCGCTCGGAGGGTCTCGAACCCCCAACATCTTGATCCGTAGTCCTCGGCGATATGTTCATGGGTGTCCGCTGACGTCCGCCGGTGCAGGTCGCGGGCCTGGGACCGTCTACCGACGTCCACGGACGTCCACCCCCGTTGCAGTACAACTGCAGTACTGCCGCCATCAAGGTGCTGGTCACGTAGTGTCAGGCGCGCTGGTGGAACAAATGTTCCAGTAGCCTTTAACGCGACGACATGGTACCGACGCAAGATTCATCCGCCCGAACCCAACAACTCCTGCGATACAAGATTGATTAATTGCTTCGAAGAATGAGCGACGGGGGTCCGATATTTTTGAGCTAGCGGATTTTTGGCGGCAGAAGCCGGGTTGCCTGTGTAGAAAATTACTGGAGTATATATCCTCAACTCTTCGCGTAGCATCTGGAGGAGTTCAAAGCCGGCGGAGCGGTGCCTCTTCCCGTCTTCTTGCCGGTCCACGTCCGAGATAATGAGGTCAAATTTTTCTCGTCCCAATTTCTCAGCGGCTTCCGCGGTTGACCTGGCGATAGTTATGAACGTCCCAGCTCTTTCCAGCTCGCTTCTTTCGTAGGAATTGTTTTCAGGAATGTCATCCACCCAGAGGATCCGTTTGGCTAAGAGTGGCCTCAAGAAATTGGATGTGCTCCGCGGATTTTGCACCCCTTCTTGTGCGAAATTGGCGAGCACGCGAACTTGATTCTCAAGCAATTCAATGCGGGCCGCGACCGGATCAGCGGAATCGATGGGTGCCTCGGCCCGCCGCGTCAAGCCGACAATGCCCCACATCGCATTATGATCTCCCGCTGCCAAGGTCGCTTGAAGGTGTTTCTGTAATCGCGGCATCTCGTCTTTAAGTATCCATGGTGTGAGTGACGGGTTATATCTGTGATGGTTGACCAGATTCAGATCAAATGGTGGACTTCCGGTGAGCGTATCTTGCACCAGGCAAACAGGCAGATTCAGCGCGGTCCTGATCCCAAGCTCAAAGAAGACATTTGCATTTAACGTGGACATATCGCATAATAGGAGTTGCGCATCCGTGATCTGCTTTATGATCTCGGCGTGGATCACGGGTGAGCCGACGGTCAAGGGCGAAATCGGCTTGAGTCCGATGTTCTCGATCGCCGGAATGAAAAGATGGTCGAGAACGTGCGCAAAGTGGTCGCCGTCGTTGTCGTAGTCCTCGATCAGACCACCCGGTGTGGAGATCGGCATCGCTATGAAGCACGTATCCATGGACACCTTCTACACTGTCTGCATGCGGCAACCTCAGTTGAGGTCAATGATCCCTTGACTACATACGGTCGACTAAACCTGGGCGGAGGATTCGTCTGCATCGACCATTCACAGGCTGGGCCACAAACCCAACATACCGTACAGTTGATCCGTAGTCCTCAGCGGACCGTCCGTGGACGTCCGTTCCCGTCCGCAGAGCACTGCCTTGCTGCGCTGGTCGGACTCCGCCGTTCGTGCTCGTCCGTCGGCTCGGCTTTCAGTTTGGCTGTCACCTCAGGGAATCAGTGGAAGCTGTCGGATGCGGATGAGGCGGTCGGTCAGCACGACCATGCTTCCGGATTGGAGGGCGTCGGCGAGTTGGTCGAGGTTGACGAGCAGGAGGCGTAGCTGTTCCGCCGGGCGTCGTCCGCCCTCGCGGCGGAAGAGGATGACGGACGGGCTGCCTGCCCCTGAC
>NZ_CAUVXO010000463.1:3209-4801 GCF_963555865.1 Protofrankia sp. Cr1 | reverse complement strand
AGACCGATGGTTCCGGGCGCTCCCAAGAGGCACTGACGATCCAGTTCCGCGCCGGCACCAAGCTCGGGCCGGCCAGCGGCGAACTCGACGTGTATGACGTGGTCGACCCCGCGACCGTCGTCGCGACGGGCTTTTTCACCGTCAACGTTGCCTACCCGTCGCCGCTGCTCCAGCGCCTGTGGTGGTTGTGGCTTCTTGTGCTGGTAGCGGTGCTGGCCGCGGTGGCCTGGTTGCGTGGTCGGCGCCGGGCTTTCCTCATCCGTCGTGATGTCCGTGATCTCACGATGGTCCTGCACCGGAGCGGCACGGAGCTTTACAAACTCCGCGCGCCACCGACACCCTCCACCCGGTTCTCCTTCGCGATTCGGGATCCCCGGAGCAGATCGCCGCGTCTCGATCTGGCCGACGGTCGGGAAAGTGCCTATGAGGCGCACCGCGGGGACAGCGGCGAGCTCATCGTCAGGACGCCCGGTGGTGCGACGACCACGCTGTTGCGTGGCACGCCCACACCAGTCGGTGACGGACTGGCGCTCGGTTTCCTCGATGCCCGCACGGCGGGAGCGGCAGGGACGCCGGGCGCGGCGGGCGCAGCCGGGACCGCGGGCACCGCCGGGCGCGGCACCTGGAATGAACGCAACCGTTTCCGGACCGGTGCGGGTGGCGCGGGCCGTGGTCACGCTGGTGCCGGTCCGGCATCCGACGGCGCCGGGCGCGGACAGACGGCGGGCGGCTGGCGGGAGCGGGCCGGCGCGGGTACCGGTTTCGGGCGGCAGCCGGGCTCGTTCCGCCAGGAAGCGGGCGGTCGGGGTGACGGGGGTTACGGCCAGTCCGTACCCAGCGGCTCGCAGTCCGGCTCGGAGTCCGGTTCGTGGCGGAGCGGGGGGAGTAGGCCTGGCCGCGGATCGTCCTCGGCTGGCACCACGGGGACCGGGCAGCGGGATACCGGGCAGCGGGACACCGGGCAGCGACCCGGTCGCGGGGAGTCCGACCGCGCCGTCGGCCAGGCTCGGACGGACGACCGCGGCGGGTCCGGCGGGTCTGGCCGGTACAGCGGCTATGGCACCGGCGCTGCGGACGGTCGGGATGGCGCGGACCTGCATGACGAGATAACTCAGCCCGGTCGCGACGGTGGTCGTAGGCCGCGCGACCGGGACAACTACGACGACGATTTCGAGCGGTCATGAGGGCCGGACCGGCCGGCGCGGTGACGGCCGACTCCCGGCCCCGCGGTCGTGGGCGATCTGACAGGGAAGCGAGCGAGTCCGCATGAACATTTACCAGCCGATGATGTTCGTCGGTCTGGGGGGCACCGGATGCCTCATCGGCGCGGAGTTGGAACGCCGGCTCCGCAACGAGCTGTGCGGACCGGACGGCCGGGACCTGATCGGCCGGATCCCCGGCCAGGGTTATCTGCCCTACCAGCTGCCGGCCTGCGTCCAGTTCGTGTATGCCGACCTGAACGAGAGCGAGCTCACCAAGTTGCGCGGCCGGGTGGTTCCGGGCGAGGAGCACGAAGCCGCGGTCGCGCACACCCAGCACATCACCCATGAACTCGTACCCCGGTTCGACACCTATCCACAGGTTGCGCTGAG
>NZ_CAUVXO010000463.1:2265-2771 GCF_963555865.1 Protofrankia sp. Cr1 | reverse complement strand
TCTGCGCACCAATGCCCGAAAGTTCATCCGCGGATGGCTGCCGCCGCCCGCCGGGGAGCCACGGGTGGCGCCGCTGGTCCGCGGGGCCGGGCAGCTGCCCACGGTTGGGCGGGCCGCCCTGTTCGAGACGTTCCGCAACGGGTTGGAACCGGCTCAGCAGCCGATCGCGCGGGCGATCGGGATGATCGGAAACTCCGGTGACGAGTTGTCCCGGCTCGGCGGGCGGTTCGGCCAGACCTGCGACGTCTTCGTCGCGTTCTCGGTTGCCGGTGGCACCGGCGCCGGCATCTTCTACGACTATCTGTATCTGATCGGTGAGGCGTTCCAGCGGACGGACTACCGGGCGCAGATTTATCCGCTCGTGCTCATGCCGTCGGCGTTCGAGGAGGGGATGGGCGGTGGGCGCCGGGCCCGGCTCAACGCCGGCCGCGCCCTGCTGGACCTGTTCCGCCTGGTGGACGATCAGAACGGTTCCACCGCCGGCACGGAACTCACCGCCACCGGCA
>NZ_CAUVXO010000463.1:0-2095 GCF_963555865.1 Protofrankia sp. Cr1 | reverse complement strand
CCACCGGAACGCTCGGGGTCCTCTACCCGGGTCAGGAGAAGGCGACCGCGCTGGCGCCCGCTACCATCCAGACCGCCTTCCTGTTCAGCGGCAGCTACGGTGTTCGCCGCGACGACCTGCACCGCTCGATCGTGTCGCTGATGCTGTCGCTGGTCGGGACGGGCAAGGTCGACGCCGCCGGTGCCGGCGCGGGTGACCGGCTCTACCAGTCGTTCGCGGACGACTTCATCAACCGGGGTGTGGAGCGGGAGGTCCCTGCGCCTTCCGGCATCGGCTTGCGGGGCGTGTCGACCAGTCTGGTGGCGTCGATGGACGTACCCGTGGACGATCTGGCCGACATCGTCGCCTCCCGGCTGCTGGCACGCGCGGTCGGCATGCTCGGCGAGATCGCGCCCGGCAGCGGCGAGGACAACGAGCCGGCGATCGGGGAGTTCATGGCGGCGGCCGACCTCGAGCCGCTGCTGTTCAGCCGACCGCTGCCGTTCACCGAGGTTTCGGCCGCGCACGGGGCGCTGGAGATCACCGGGGCGCTCCGCAGCCGGGCCCGCACGATGGAGGACAGCGTCGCCGCGCTCGAGGATCGGCTGCGGGCCGACGTACCCGACATGGTCGCCGCATTCGACCCGACAAGGGCCGTTGACCTCCTGCTCGGCCGGTTCGACTTGTTCCGGACCCGCCGGGTCCTGCTCGGCGACAACCGTCTCGACTACGACGAGCAGCGCGGCGGGGTGGCCCGGCGGCTGGACGACTACCGGCGGGAGCCGTTCGCCCCGCCCGGGATCTCCTTCAACCCGCCGCAGCCGGCCGACATCCGCGACCGCCGACTGGGCCTGAGCAAGCTGCGCTGGGGCGACCCGTATGTGCAGCGACGCTGGCGGCCCAGGACGCCTGGTTCACCTGGCGGGCGCAGTCGGCGTGGAGCGCGGCGTGGGCCGGTCAGGCGACCCGCTGGGGTCGCGCGTTCGAACGGGTCCGCCAGCAGTTCGGCGCGGTCACCGCCGCATTCGACGATCATGCGCATAACGAGCCCGGGATGTTCGCCAAGCGAAGTGCCGAGCTGTACCGCAACCGGGTCGGGGTGACCTACCTGCTGCCCCCGGTCGACATGGAGACCTTCTACCGGACGGTGCTCGAGCGGTTCGTCCGCCGCGACCACGGCCGCAACACCGCGACTGAGGCGGACGTGGTCACAGCGCTGCTCGGTGCCGAGGGCTGGCGGCCGGCCTGGGCCGCGGCGATCGACCGCAGCCCGACCGCGGCGGTGGCGATAGTCCGGGAGCGTCTCAAGCAGGAGGTCAAGCGGCTGTTCACGCAGGAGAGCGACGCCGGTGCGGACGCGCTGCTGCCGACGATGGCGAGTCTGCTCGCCGGCGCGGCGCGGCGTGAGGCGTTGATCGCTGTCAGCGACGAGGTTCGCCAGTTTCAGGCGAAGATCCACGGTCTGGTGCCGGCGAACTTCACCCCACAGGGATCGGGCGCGCTCAAAGTGCTCATCTCCTACCCGGCGGGCGGCGCCGACCCGACGATCGAACGGTTCCTGCGCGAACAGATCCGTCTTCCCCGGGAACCCGACATGGTGGTCGAGTTCCGGCCGATCCACGCCGAGTCGATCGCGGTGGTGCTGTTCCGGACGTCCATGAGCATCACCGAGGTCCCCGAGCTGCGGGAGATCCTGCACCACTGGTCCGACGCTCTGCTCGACGAGCAGCCGCACGATTTCCTGAAATGGCGCCAGCGGGTCGGTTACGACTACGGCTGGCTGGCCACCACCGAGGAGCACCGGGTCCGCATCCTGCACCATCTGCTGTGCGCGATGTGGAACGGCAACGTCCGTACCCGGGGTGGTGAGCGCGACTCGCCGGCGCAGGTGCGCGTTCAGCTCGCCGACGACGACGAGCACATGGTGTCGATGACCCTGTCGCTGGCGCCGTTCGAGCCCGCGTCGTCGTGGGGCAGCCTGCTGCGCGCGTACGAGGACTGGACACTCGCGGACGACGAGCAGATCAGGCGTGACTTCTGCGAGCAGCTGATGCGGACCCTGCCCGAGGGCCTGTCCGGTCGGACGAAGCAGCCGAGCGAACTGTTCCTGCGGATG
>NZ_CAUVXO010000462.1:0-4203 GCF_963555865.1 Protofrankia sp. Cr1 | reverse complement strand
TCGGCCTGATCCTGCTCGGCGTGGGGGTGGCGGGGGTAGCCGGGTCGGTGCTGCTCGGCCTGCTGATCGCGCGAGCATCGCTCAAACCGGTGGACGCAGCGGCGGCCGCAGCCGAGGAGGTCGCCCGCACGCAGGACCTGTCCGCGTTGATCCCGGTAACCGGTAGTGATGAGATCGCTCGGATGGCCAACAGCCTCAACAGCATGCTGCGGGCGCTGGAGGCCTCCCGCGCGCGGCAGCGTGAGCTCGTCGACGATGCCAGCCACGAGCTGCGCACCCCACTCACCAGCCTGCGGACCAATATCGAACTGTTGTTGCGGGCCGAGGCCAACCCGGAGCGCGCACTGCCCGCGGACGATCGGGACGCGCTGCTGCGCGACGTGGACGCCCAGATCCGCGAACTGAGCGGGCTGGTCAGCGAACTCGTCGAACTTGCCCGCGACGAGGCGCCCACCGAGGATGTCGAGCGCGTCGACCTGACCGAGATCGTCCATGATGCGGCCGACCGGGTGCGTAGGCGCGCCAAGGCCAAGGACGTCCAGATCGTGGTGAGCGCCGTTGCGTCGCCGGTGGACGGACGTCCGCATATGTTGGAACGGGCGGTGACCAACCTGCTGGACAACGCGGTGAAGTTCTCCCCGAACCAGGGCGAGGTGCACGTGCTGGTCGGTCCCGGCGAGGTTGTCGTCACCGACGAGGGCCCGGGGATCGCGCCGGCGGACCGCTCCCGGGTCTTCGACCGGTTTTCTCCGGGCGACGTCCGCGCGTGGGCTACCCGGATCCGGGCTCGGCCTGGCCATCGTGGCCGATGCCGCGGCCGTGCACGGCGGCCAGGTGCGGGCTGAGGAAGGCCCGGGCGGTGGGGCACTGCTGCGCCTGTCGCTCCCGGTTCCCCGGGACGTGCCGTCGCCGTCCTCCTCAGGTGCGCCGTCGGATGTCTGGCCGGGCGCGACCCTGGAGCAGGAGCCTGATCGCGTCCCCCACCGGTGGGAGGAGACCTCCTCACCGGCGTCGTCACCGGCATCGTCGTCCACCCGGCCTGCCTACCGCCGATCCTGGCGGGCGAGAGGATCCGGTCGTGCTCTCTGACAACGCCGGTCGTGAATCCGGCCTCGAGGTTGGCGGTCCGGCCGCCGGCCCTGGTGAAATCCTGGCCGCACTGGCGGACGCGCATGGCGTCGCCACCCGTTACGTCGACGCGGACGGCCGGGACGTGCCCGTCGCGGCGGACGTCGTGCGGACCGTGCTCGGCCTGCTCGATGTCGACGTCGTACATCCGGTTGCGGCTCTTGCGCAGGCGCGTGACGCGCCGTGGCGACGTGCGCTGCCGGCCTGCGTGGTGGTGCGGAGGTCCGCGGTCACGCCGGTGGTCCTGCGGGTGCCGCCCGGCCCCGTCCGCACCGCCGAGCTCGCGTTCGAAGGTGGTGGGAGCCGCCAGCTGACGGACTGGGGCGAGACCGTCGAACGTCGCACGGTCGACGGTCTGGACCTGCTCGGTATCCCGCTGAACCTGCCCGCCGGCCTGCCGCTTGGTGATCATGAGTTGCGGGTCACAGCCGGTGTGGCCTCGATCACGGCAAAGGTCGTCGTCGTGCCGGACACGCTGCCCGCTCCAGCGGGTGTGACCTGTGCCCGTACCTGGGGATGGATGATCCAGCTGTACGCGTTGCAGTCGGCGGCGTCCTGGGGGATGGGCGACTACGCCGACCTTGCCGCGATCGCCGCGTGGTCCGGGTCGGCCGACGGTCGGCGCGCTGACGTCCTGCTGGTCAACCCGGTGCACGCGGTCGCGCCGACGGTTCCGGTCGAGCCGTCCCCGTACTACCCGGCCAGTCGGCGGTTCGCCTCGGCGCTGTATCTGCGTCCTGAGGACCTCCCTGAATACGCGCAGGTGGACGCCGCCACCCGGGCGCGGATCGATCAGCTCGCCGCCGCGGCCCGCGCGGGGGGCGATCCCGACCTGCTTGACCGGGACGGGGTGTGGCGGGCCAAGAGCGCCGCGTTGGAGCTCCTGTTCACCGCCACGGTCGAGCCGGCCGCACCGGCGGGCGACGATCGGGCCGGCGAGGAGGGTCTCGCCGACTTCGCCACCTGGTGCGCACTTGCCGAACGCCACGGTCGGGACTGGCGGCTGTGGCCCGCGGAGCTACATGATCCCCATGGGCCCGCGGTAGCTGCCGCGCGGGTTGAACTGCGTAACCGGATCGCGTTCCACCGCTGGTTGCAACGGTGCTGCGATGCCCAGCTCATGGCCGCACAGGCGGCCGCCCGTGATAGCGGTATGACTGTCGGTATCGTTCATGATCTTGCTGTCGGCGTTGATCCCGGTGGCGCGGATGCCTGGGCCTGCCAGGACGTCTTCGCGACCGGCGCGTCCATCGGCGCACCGCCCGACGGCTTCAACCAGCAGGGTCAGGACTGGGCGCTGCCGCCGTGGCGGCCCGACCGGTTGGCCGAGGCCGGCTACGCGCCGTTCCGGCAGATGGTTGCCGCCGTGCTCCGCCGGGGTGGTGGCCTGCGGGTCGACCACATCCTGGGACTCTTCCGGCTGTGGTGGATCCCGGCCGGTAACCCGGCCTCGGCCGGTACGTACGTCCGCTACGACGCCGATGCCATGCTGGGGCTCCTCGCCCTCGAGGCGACCCGGGCCGGCGCGCTCGTCGTCGGTGAGGACCTGGGCACGGTCCAACCGTCGGTGGCGGCGACACTGGCCCGGGCCGGAGTGCTCGGGTCGACCGTCGCATGGTTCGAACGTGACGCGCACGGCGATCCGGTTGCGCCGCGCAGGTGGCGGGAACCGGCGATGGCGAGTGTCACCACACATGATCTTCCTACCGTTGCCGGCTACCTGACCGGCGAGCATGTCCGGGTGCGTGCCCGCCGCGGCCTCCTGCGGCAGTCGGTGGAGGCTGAACTCGCCGCCTGGCAGCGGGAACGGGACGCGCTGATCGCGCTGCTGCGCCGTGAAGGGCTGCTCGCCGTCGACCTCGCCACGCTCGACCAGGCTGCCCCCCCGGCATCCGGATCCGGTGCATCCGGATCCGGTGCGGCCGGTGGCTCGGGTGGCTCGGGTAGTTCCGATGCCTCCGAGAGCCCCATGTCTGCTCTGGGTCTTGCCGCGACCCGCGAAGTGGCTTTTGCCCTGCACGGTCTCCTGGCCCGATCACCGTCACGAATCGTGCTCGCGGCACCCGGCGATGCCGTCGGTGACCTGCGCCAGCCGAACCTGCCCGGCACCGTGGACTCCTACCCGAACTGGCGGCTTGCGGTCACCGACGCCGACGGCCGGCCCGTGACCGTCGAGCGGCTACGGGTGGACCCACAGGTACAGCGGCTTGCGCGGCTGCTCGCCTGCGTCCGCGATCAGGTCGACGGCGGGTGACTCGACGGCGGGTGACTCGACGGCGGGTGAAAGGGGGGGGCACGGGCCCGCCTTCCGAGGCGGTAGGGGCCTGCGCCACAGTGACAGGCGGCCCTCCCAGACGACCTCGGGCCAATCACCCGGTAACCTTCGGAACGTGACTCGTCGACGTCCACGGCACTTCACTCGCCGTGCACTCACCGTAGCGACACTGGCCGTCCTTGCGATTCCGGCGTTTGCCGGTGCCGCCCTGGCGCAGGACATCGGAGACAGTTACAGCCCCGACCCGCTCACGCCGCTTGAGACATGGCTCGTCTACGGCGGGACGATCGCGGCCGGCTTTCTCATCGCGGTCGTCCTGACCTTCCTGTCGAGCCGGGGGAGCGGCCCGTCCCGTTATCGCCCGGGACGCCCGTGGCAGCACGACGAGATCTGGATCGGCGAGCCGCCCGCGGTCGCAGACGACGAGCGTCCCCATGCGGCGGTACCGGGCTCGGGTGGCGCCAGTGGCACGTGGTGATGCGTTCACTCACGACCAGCTTGATCGACTTGAAGGCGCCCGAGCGGCGGCGGAGGCCCAGACCGGTATTCGCTTCACCGTTCGGGTAGGTGCGGTCGACTGTAACGCCGACCTGTTCGCTGAGCAGGCGTTGGCCAACCTGGTGGACACGACGCGGGACCCCGCCGTTCTGCTCCTGGTGTCGCCCGGCCAGCGGTTTGCCCGCATCGTGACGACGCACGCGGCCAAGGGTCGCATCTCCGACCAGGCCGCCGGGCTCGCCGTCCTGACGATGATCTCCAGCTTCACCCTCGGCGACCTCGTCGGGGGGATCGTCAACGGG
>NZ_CAUVXO010000461.1:0-4235 GCF_963555865.1 Protofrankia sp. Cr1 | reverse complement strand
GTCATGGGTCCTCGCGTGCGCGGCCGCCTCGGCCCGGCTCGCGAACGGCCCCCCGGTCAGCCCACACACCCCGCACACCAGCCCAACGGCGCTCACCGCGCCGCCCCGGCAGCCACATCCGGCCCGACGGAGGCGGTGTCGGTGGCGAGCCGCCGGACGGCGGCACGCAGGTCGGGGTCGTCCGACACCTGGGTGTAGGCCTCAACCGGCTGGCCGTGGAAACGGCCGGTACACGCCAGCCACAGCGGGTTTTCCGCCTCCGGGTGGACGGCGACGGTGACCGGGGCGCCCAGCAGTCCGGCGAGGACCCCCATCCCGGCGATCTCGATGTGTCCGCGTTCCCGGTCCGACAGCCCCCGGCCGTACGGGGACGACACCTGCGCGCCGATCTCCGCCCCGGCGTAGGAGTGCAGGGTGATGTACAGGTACACATCGGCCCCGGCCGCCTCCACCAGGGCGGCGGCGGTCCGCAACTGGTCGGCCTGCCCGGCCAGCCGTCCACCATCGCCGTCGAACGGGTCGGCGGCGGGCACCGTCGGGGACTCCCCGTACGGCAGGGCCGTCATGACGTGCGCACCGGGGTACGGGCCGGGCGCCGCAGCGTCCGACGTTCGTCTTCGTCCAGACCACCCCAGATACCGGCGTCCTGCCCGGTATCCAGCGCCCAGCCCAGGCAGGCACAACGCACCGGGCAGCGGGCGCACAGCGCCTTGGCCGCCGCAACCTGACGTTCCACCGCGTCGCCGGAGGTGCCAGCGGGGAAGAACAGGTCCGGATTCGTGCCCCGACAGGCCGCCCGCTGCCGCCAGTCCACGCTCATGCCGCACCGCCGGTGGCGCGGAGGTCGCCGGCCAGGGTCAGGAGCAGGTCGGCGGTGGTGACATCGACGAGCTCGATCACCACGTGCATCCGGGTGTCGGGGTGGCCCTCGGCGAGAGTGTCGCCGGCGGCGGCCGCCTCGTCCCGGTCGTCGAACGGGCCGACCACGTGCATCTGGCCGGCGCCGGCGAGCACGGCGACGAACCTCTGCACGGTCAGCCGCGGGCAGCCGCACTGCCACTGACTGCCGCACACGGTGCAGGTCAGCGTGTGCGGGTCACTGCCGGGCGTACTCCCGGCGACAGCAGGCGGTACCGGCGGGGCGTCCGCGTCCGCGTCGCACTCCATGTCCTCATGGCAGTCCAGGTGCTCAGGTCCGACGCCGCAGTCGAAGACCTCACCCTCGACCGGATCGCCGCAGTGGACGCAGCGCGGGGCGATAGCGGTACGCACATGACAGGGGCACTGTCGGGACTGGACTGTGCGTGCACATCCGGCCAGTGAATGGCCAGTCCGGGGATGTCCGCACGTGCGGCACATCCCGTGGCCGAACTGGTCGGCGCCTTGCAGCCACCGTGTGACGGTCTCCGAACCCAGGTCAGGCTTCGTCATGACGCCTTACCCCCACGCCGGGTGCCGCCGTGGATGCGGGCGTGCTCCTGGCGCCGCCGCTCAGCGTCGCTGGATGACAGCCGCGACGTCTCGCAATACCCGCAGGTACACGAAACCGTGTGCTCGGACGTGCCACGCACATGCGTGGTGATCGTGATGTGGTCAGCCGGCACAGCGTTCCTTCCTCCGGCCTCCCGGCACCGGCCAGGAGACGCACCAACAGGGGTGCGGAAGGCGCCACAAGAAGACTCAGACGCTGTACACTCGAAGAGCGATCTCTAGTCGCGTCTGGCCCGGTGTGGGTTGCCTCCCACCCGGGCCTTCTTCATGTCCAGAAGACCCGGGCTCTTGCCTCCGCTGAGACGGGTTGCCTCCCGTCTCGGCAGTGACGCTGAGTCTAGAACCTAGCCGGCTAGCCGGTCAAGGCTGCTAGCAAGGATAATCTTCTAGGTCAGAAGGTCCAGGCCTGCCGAAGGCGCGCACTGTCGGAGACCATCCGCTCAACCAGGACCACCGTTCCGCCCGCGTCCCTCGCGACCCGAAACGCTTCGGTCACCGGCGCTCCAATCTCGATCCCGAGCGCCGCGGCTTCGTCCTCCGTCGCGGCACGGGCATAGACCGTGTCGAGGCCACCGGGTGCGGCCGCGAACCCAGCTCGCGCCATTAGCTCCATGGCGTTGGAAGGCAGCCGGTTAGGGACAATCAGCTCCGGCACCGCGTCCACGACAGCATCCGGGTAGTACGACGTGCAGACTTGCACGGCCCGATCGTCAATCAGCAAAAGCCGCTGCCGCCATGCGACCAGCGCATCTGCCTCGTACCCGAACGCGTCGGCGACGTCCACCGGCGGGACGGCGCGCCCAGCTCCGGTCACGCGCTGCGTTCCGGCCATGCCGTACTCAGCGACAATCTCGCGCCAGGTTCGGCGCTTGCCGTCGTCACCTGGGATGGTCATCTCGGTCATGACGTGGACCACGGGCCTGTTGTCCAGGACGAAGGTTCCCCGTCCGGACTCCGAGCGGACGAGCCCCCAGCTCTTGAGGAGCCTCACGACTGCCTGAGCCGTCGGGTTAGAGACGTTGTGCTCCCGCTGGATAGCCGGGAGGCTCGGGATCGGGTCGCCGGCACGGAGCTCACCCCGGCTGATCTGCTCGCGGATCGCCCACGCAATGGACTGGTAGGTGTGGCGACCGCCACCGCGATCGATCATCTTTCCCTCCCGAAAGTTAGCCACTTAGCCAGCTAGCCTAGCCGCTCGGAGGGCATCCCTCTTGATCGGAATCTGTCGGCACGGTGGCCCACGACATCCGTCGAATGTTCGTAACTGAACGGGTTTATCCCATCACGCCTGGTCTTTTCTCGATATGGTCTAGGGCATGTTTGCGCCAGGCCGCCCGCCATACACCGCGGATCGCGGCATCACTGCGAGACATGATCGAAAATGGCGAGTATCCGCCTGGTAGTCGGCTTCCTCCACACCGCGAACTTGCCCAGACGTTCAATGCCGCCCAAGAGACGATCCGACGAGCGATCGCGCAGCTCCAGACCGAAGGACTCGTCGAAACCCGAGGCCAGCACGGGACGTTCGTCCAGACCCGGCCGTCGGTCCGACGCATCGCGACGGACTTCTACCGCCGACGCCCATCGGCATCCAAAGAGTCGACATCGCCGTTCGCCCGCTCCGTCGCAGCGTCAGGCGGACGAGCGTCATGGGATCATGAGACGACACGCGAGACGGCAGACGAACAGGTTGCCGATCGGCTCGCCATCCAGCCAGGCGACTCGGTCATCGTGACGAGGTACCTCTACCGCTACGACGGAACGCCGATCCAGACGGCAGTCTCGTGGGAACCAGCGGCACTCACCGTAGGTACATCGATCGAGCTGCCCGAAGAGGGCGCGGCGGTTGGCGTTGTCACACGTTTCGATCTGATCAACCTTCGGATCGACTCGGTAGAAGAAGAGATCACCTCACGGCCACCGACGACCAGCGAAGCGAAAGCGCTCGCACTGCCACCAGGCGTCTCGGTCCTCGTGATGAAGCGCACCTACCGAGTAGGTGACATGCCGGTCGAGACGGCGGACATCGTTATGGCAGGCCATCGGTCTGTGCTTGCCTACCGACTTATGGTGACCTGAGGCGGAAGCGATGCGATCCATGGAGGACAGCCGCGACGCGGAAACGCCAGCAATGGCGCCCGCGGCGCCCGCGCTACCCCATCGTGAACCGGAAGGCTAGGTCTCCGCCCACCTCGGTGCCAACTGAGTCCAGTCGTGCCCGTTCCGGGATGTACATGGCCAGGATGCGGATCAGCTCGTCAGGGCCGACTCCGGTGCGCACGCGTAGCTCCGCCGTTCCGTCGATGGCGCTGACGCGCAGTCTCGCCCCACGGACGTCCCGATCGTCGTGCCGGTCCATGCCTGCCCCCTGGTAGCGCGTGATCGGAGTTCCGCCCGTGTCAGGTCCGCGCATCCGGGACGGCGCGCGACCGTTCGGGCACGGTAGCGTGCTTGCGGATCCGAAGAAAGAGCGCGGACCACGGATCCGGATCCGCGCCCACCATCCGGAACCGTGGCCAGCACCAGCGAGCCGGAGAAGCGGCCTGCGATTCCGGCTGACCTGATCGGCTTCGGCGAGCTACGAGAACTGCTTGGCGTCGCCCGCTCGCGAGCCCACACGATCACCCGAGATCGCGATTTCCCCGCACCCTGGTATACCGGCGAGAAAGAGCGTCTGTGGCACCGCGCCGACGTCGCAGTCTGGCTGGACGTGCACCGGCCCGGGTGGCGCGGGACGGACACCT
>NZ_CAUVXO010000460.1:3554-4433 GCF_963555865.1 Protofrankia sp. Cr1 | reverse complement strand
TCGGGGAGACAGAGGCGACCGAGTTTGCGGTACTCCAGGCTGATCGCCGTCACCAGGTCACGCATGTCGACCACCCGGCCGTTCGCCGCCCCGAGGTAGGCCGCGGTCACGACCGCGTTGCGGATGTCCCCGCCGGCCAGTGTGAACGCCCGCCCGCAGAAGTCCAGGTCGACGTCGTCGGCCAGCGGGACGCAGCGCAGCATCCGCCGC
This sequence comes from Protofrankia sp. Cr1, assembly GCF_963555865.1. Lineage (NCBI taxonomy): Bacteria > Bacillati > Actinomycetota > Actinomycetes > Frankiales > Frankiaceae > Protofrankia > Protofrankia sp. Cr1. The sequence continues at coordinate 4,223 of NZ_CAUVXO010000460.1, read as the reverse complement.
CACAGTTCACGGCGTTCGGTCTCCTCCGGCCGGGTGAACTCGACGACCACGGACAGCCGTCGCCGGAACGCCTCGTCCAGGTTGGCCGCCAGATTCGTGGCCAGGATGGCCGTTCCGTCGAAGGACTCCATCCGCTGCAGCAGGTAGGCGACCTCGACGTTGGCATAGCGGTCCCGGGCGTCGGACACCTCCGAGCGCTTGCCGAACAGGGCGTCGGCCTCGTCGAAGAACAGCACGGCGTTGAGTCCCTCGGCGCCGACGAAGATCCTTTCCAGGTTCTTCTCGGTCTCCCCGATGTACTTGTCGACGACCACCGACAGGTCGATGACGTACAGGTCGACGCCCAGCGAGCCGGCGACGACCTCCGCCGCCATGGTCTTGCCGGTGCCGGACTCCCCGGCGAACAGCGAGGTCACGCCTTCGCCACGGCCGCCACCACGGCGCAGGCCCCAGTCGTCGAGCACGGTGCCACGATGGGCGGAGCGGCCCGCGAGGTGACGCAACGCGACGCCCGTCCGCGCGGGCAACACGAGATCATCCCAAGTCACCGACGGCTGTACCCGGCGCGCGAGCCGTTCCAGACCGGTGGCGTTCTGCGCCCGGGCCGCGGCCGCGAGATGCTCGGTTCTGATGTCAATGCCGATTTCGCGGCTGATCTCGCGGCTGATC
>NZ_CAUVXO010000460.1:0-3364 GCF_963555865.1 Protofrankia sp. Cr1 | reverse complement strand
TCGCGGCCGGTGCCTGCGGCGGCCAGGGCACGGGCTGCGGCAACCGTTCGGCGTACCTGCCGGGGGGTGAGGCGGAACGCGGCCAGCTCGCCGGCCTGGGTTGACCCGCCCAGCTCGGCCGACCACAGCGCCGCCTGTTCGGCGGCTGGCAGCGGTTCAACGTCGCAGCTCAGAGGTGCGGGGCCGGGCGTTTCCGGCTCCCACCCGCCGCGTCCGAACAGCACGATCTGCGGCGAGAACTGTGACGTGCCTTGAACGGACGTGACCAGGCCGGCCACCGCGGCGGCGGACTGGGCGTCGAGGGGCCCGGCGACCAGCACGGCGCCGCGCAACCTGGCCTCCCGGACCGCCTCGGGCAGGACCGACGGGTCGGATCCGTCGGTGGTGGTCGAGGCGGCGCCGAGCTGGGCCGCGAGCACCGCCAGCCCCGCCCGGCGGCAGGCCGACGCGGCGACCGTGAGCGCGTCGCCTCCCGGGAGCTGACGCAGGTAGGTCAGGGACACCCCGGCGGTGAGCGCGCGGGCCAGTCTGTCGACGATGGCGCCGCCCACATCGGGCGGGTCGACGAGTACGGCGCCAAGCCCGGGTTCGGGCCTGTCGTCACCCAGCAGGTACGCCGCCACCCGGTCGGGCACCCGCAGCGACCGGGTCAGGAAGGGACGGTCTGCGTCCTCGACGACGAGCAGCCCGGCGGCCACCAGTGCCCCGTTGCGCCCGCAGCGCGCCCGCGCGTCGGCGTCCAGCGGCGAACGCCCACCCAGTTCCAGGGCCAGACCCGGGCTGGCCCGCCGCCGGCTCACGTCGTCGTGCAGGTAGCCGTAGAGCTTCTCGAACCGGGACTCGAGATCCGGAGCGAGGGCAATCAACAGGATGTCGACGTCCAGGCCGGTCAGCCCACATCGGCGGGCAAGCGTCGGCAACCGCAGTTCCTCACCGGCAGCCTCGGCCGCGGCATCCCCCGCGGCCTCGGGCGCGGCCGCATCGCGCTCCAACCGGTCGGCACGCGCGCCGTCGGCGTCCGCCGGCGACATCCCCTCGTTGGACGACGCTGGTAGCCGTCCCGGATATCCGGGCTCGAGCAGGCGGTCGGCCTGCTCGTCGCTCAGGTAAAGACCGCGAAACGCATCGTCCGGTTCGGGGTCCACCGCGCGCCGAGCCGCGACCGCGGCGCGCACCCGCTCCTCGACGACGGCCAGCCGTCCGATCAGATCAGCCAGGGACGGGGATCGGGATGGGGACAGCACCGCCTACAGCTCCGCGATCCGAGCGGCCCTGCCGTTACCCGTGCCAGGCGAACGGACGCCCGCAGCTGGAAGCCCAGCTGGATCGGCCGCGTCGGGGGCCCGTTGCGCACGCGGATCCACCGGGGAACGGCGGACATCCAGGTACGGCTTCTCCAACACCGGCGGGCCGATTGGGACCACCGGCGCCGGGTCGAACGGTGCCACCACCACGAGATCGAGGGATGGTTTCAGCTCGCCGCCGAGGGCGTTCCAGACGTCGGCGATGCCCCGGTCTGCGCCGGGCGGCAGGGCAAGCTGCAACAGTACGGGCAGCGGCTGGGCGGACAGCTGGCCACGCAGATGCCCGGTGGGTACCCGGTCGTGGCGCAGCAGCGCGCCCAGCAGTTGGGACAGCAGCCGGTGTTCGTCCTCGGGGCGCCGGGTCCACGCGGTGAGCAGGTAGGACAGCCGGAACCGCCGTGGCGGCGGCCGGCGGGCGACAACACGCCCCTCGGTGTTGCGGACCGGCTCGGCCGCGATCTCCCGGCGCCCGACGTCCTCACGGATGTCGTAGAGGAAGACATCCACGCACGGGCCGTTGAGGCGGCTCGCCCAGTCCCGGGTCGGCGCGTCGAAGACCACCTCGGCCTCGCCTGCGGGCAGGGCCTCCGCGGTCAGCAAGGCGGCCAGCGTCGCGTCAACGTCATGGATCATCTCCGTCACGGTCTCTCACCGCGGACGTCAGGACAAGGAGCCAACCGCGCCCTCCGGCTGCCTCATCGGGCACGCGTGCCGGCACGGATTGCCGGTACATCAGGCTGTTCCACAATCGTCACCACGCGCGTACCGTCGATGCCGTGGCGATCTACAATCCGACGCAGATCTACGGCTTCGCCCGGGGCGCGGGGTTCTCCCCCGACCAGGCGACGACGATGACCGCCGTCGCGTTGGCGGAGTCCGGCGGCAACAGCAGTTCCCACAACTCCCACGGTGAGGACTCCCGCGGGCTGTGGCAGATCAACCTCAACGCCCATCCACAGTGGCGGGACCGCGACCTGTACGACCCGAAGATCAACGCCCAGCTCGCCTATGAGGTGTCGCGGCAGGGCCGGGACGTCTCACCCTGGACGTCGACCCACCACGGCGCGAACGCCAGATACCTCGACTTCAAGACGCACGCCCAGCACGCGTCGGTCGAAGCCGGCGACGGTTCCGGCCTGGGCTCGTGGACGGGGACCCCGGGCTACGGCCACCCGCTCGCCGCCGGCGACGGTCCCGGTGTCACGCACGGACCCGGTATCACGCATGGACCCGCGGATGCCGGCGGCCACGCGCATGTGAACGGCGAGACCGCAGCGGGCTCCGACACGACCCGCCGGTTCCTGGACGCGGCGCTTCGGCAGTCCGGCGACCACTACGTCTTCGGCGCCGAAGTGAACCTCGACGACCCCGACCCGACCACGTTCGACTGCTCCGAGCTGACGCAGTGGGCTGCTCACCAGGCCGGCCACGACATCCCCGACGGCGCGTGGGCGCAGTATTCAAGCCTGCGCGGCGAAGGCATGGAGATCTCCGTCGAGCAGGCGCTGCATACCCCCGGCGCACTGCTGTTCCAGTTCTCCGACGACGCGGGCCGCGGCAGCGGGGAACCGGCCAAAGCACATGTCGCGATCAGTCTGGGGGACGGTCGCACCATTGAGGCGCGCAACCCCCGCGAGGGCGTGGGGGTGTTCAACGACGCCGGACGCTGGATGACCCGCGCGGCGCTGATACCCGGCATCTCCGCAGTGCCGGGCAGCGACGCACCGTCCAGACCCGACGCGGCTGGCTCAGTGGCGGCGGCCGACGGGACCGACACCGATGCCGACGGCCTCACCGATGCACTCGAACGGCACCTCGGGACGGACCCCACCCGGACCGACTCCGACGATGACGGTCTGTCAGATGCCTACGAAATACTGCACCTGCACACCAACCCGTTGTCCGCGGACACCGACTCCGACGGCGTACCGGATTCCATCGAGCTGGCGCTGGGAACGAACCCGAGCGATCCGGACACGGCCCACACCGGCCGGCTCGACGGCGCGATCGGCGCCGCTTCCACCGCCACAACCCGCACTGACACCGACAGCGACGCAGAC
>NZ_CAUVXO010000459.1:0-4243 GCF_963555865.1 Protofrankia sp. Cr1 | reverse complement strand
TTCGATCAACGTGTACGGACGCTCGTCGTAGCCGACGTAGAGCTGGCGTGGCCGGGCGATCTTCTGCTCGGGGTCGAGCAGACCTTCCTCCCACTGGGCGAGCCAGCCGGGCATCCGCCCGATCGCGAACAGCACCGGGAACATCTCGACCGGGAAGCCCATGGCCTGGTAGATGATGCCGGTGTAGAAGTCGACGTTGGGGTACAGCTTGCGCTTGATGAAGTACTCGTCCTCGAGCGCGATCCGTTCCAGTTCCATGGCCAGGTCGAGTAGCGGGTTCGTTCCGGTGACCTTGAACACCTCGTCGGCCACCTGCCGGATCATCCGGGCGCGTGGATCGTAGTTCTTGTAGATCCGGTGCCCGAAGCCCATCAGCTTCTTCTTGCCGTCCTTCACCTTCGCGATGAAGGCGGGAATGTTCTCCACCGAACCGATGTCGGTGAGCATCCGCAGTACCTGCTCGTTGGCGCCACCGTGCAACGGGCCGTACAGTGCGGAGATCGCGGCCGCGGCCGCGGAGAAGGGGTCGGCCTGGGAGCTGCCGACCGCGCGCATCGCGTTCGCCGAACAGTTCTGCTCGTGGTCGGCGTGCAGGATGAACAGCACGTCGAGCGCGTGTTCGAGGTTCGCGTCCGGCTCGTATTTGAGCTCGGTGGCCTTCCACATCATGTTCAGGAAGTTGCCCGCGTACGACAGGTCGTTGTCCGGGTAGACGTAGGGCAGCCCGATCGAGTGCCGGTAGGAGAACGCGGCCAAGGTCGTGATTTTCGCGATCAGGCGCACGATCTGTAGGCGTCGCAGGCCCGGATCCGTTATTTCCTTCGCGTCCGGATAGAACGTCGACAGGGCGCCGACGGTCGACAACAGCATGCCCATCGGGTGCGCGTCGTGGTGGAAGCCGTCGATGAACTTCTTGATCGACTCGTGGACGAGGGTGTGGTGGGTGATTTCGTCCTCCCACACCGCCAGCTCCGTGCCTGTCGGCAGCTCACCGGCGAGCAGCAGGTAGGCGACCTCGAGGAAGCTGCTCCGCTCCGCCAGCTCCGTGATCGGAAATCCGCGGTAGCGCAGGATGCCGGCATCTCCGTCGATGAAGGTGATGGCACTGCGACAGCTCGCCGTGTTGGTGAAAGCGGGATCGTAGGTCATCAGACCGAAGTCGCCTTCGTCAACCTTTATCGACCGCAGGGCGGTGGCACGGATCGCGCCATCGGCGATCGGGATCTCATAGGTCTGACCGGTGCGGTTATCGGTGACGGTCAGGGTACTGACCTGCTCGGACATGCCGGGCTCCTCTCGCTGTAGCGATCACATCGGTGTGCGTGCGCCTTGGCTGTGGCGTCCGGGTCCGGACTGCTTGGGCCGGTTCGGCGGTAGGCAACGGTTGCCCCCAAGTCTCGCGGTTCGCGCCATCACACGCCCGCGATCGGTACCGTCCGCCCGGCGTGTCCTACAACACCCGTTACATACTGTTCAGTGTTAATGCTCCGTGTCCGTAACATGACACGGTTAGTAAGTAATTCCGCTGTCTTGGGCTATGGGAGGCATACTGCCTGCGAAGGCGGGGAGGATTTTCCGTGAACAGCGTCGCCGTATCGGCGCCGGTGACGTTGCCGTACCGGCGCCGGTGACGTTGCCGCACCTGAGCCCGGGTGGCCGGTCCGGCGTGCCGTGGTCGGGGTTGTGCGACTGGGACGCGGTAACTGCGGGTGTGCCCAGGCATGTCACCAGTCATTAATTGTTGAAAACATGTGAAGACCAAGGAAAAGTTGTTCCACTGGCCGGTGTGCGCGATTTCCAGATACCGCGGAGTCCCCAGATACCGCGGAGTCCACTGTCGTCAACAGCTGGACCGGACCCCCGGACGACCGGACAGCGGCCAGCTGGCCGCTGTCTCGTAGCGCTTGGCGGGATCCGGACCACTCCGCAGCAGGATCAACATCTCTGCCGTCCAGGATCGACAGGAGACGTCGGCGAGTGCTGCCACCATCGGTCGCAGATCCGGCCCCGGCGCGTCCGGGGGTTCGCCAGATCGTGATGCGCCCTGCCTGCGTCCCGGATGCGATCGTGCGACGGTCGCGACGGTCAGGTGACCACGCCAGGCCCGCGTGTCGTCGAGGCCGACCACGCCGGCCAGCTTCGCTTCCCGCGCTACAGCCGCGGCCAGCGGTGCCAGCGGTTCCTCGTCGACATCGGCGAACAGGACCCGTGATCCGAAACGGCCGCCGCCGGCAATGGTCACCGATGCCGGCGGATGCTTGCGGGCGACGTCGGCGAGCCGTTCGGTGAGATCAGGAAGGACGGCGGCCGGGACCTCGCCGAGGAAGGCGAGCGTGATGTGCCAGGTTTCGGGCGGGGCCCAACGCACCTCCGCCGCCAGCTGCCGATGGTCGGTCCGCAGCCGTCTGACGGCGGCGAGGAGCGGATCGACAACGTCAGTCGGTGGAACCAGAGCCACGAACAGTCGAGCCATAGCCAGCAGAGTCTGCGCGCCCGGCGGCTCCCGGGAAACCGACTACGGCAGAACTCATCGTGCATACCACGAAGAGGGAAATGATAGAAATCATTTTGACAAAGTTCCTTTTACTTCCCCGCGTGGAGAGTTTGAGACGGAGTAGTTACGAATTACGCTCCAGGTCGCCGCGGTGGCAGGCACTATCGGGGGGTGACAACGGTTCCCGAGCTGGTGGCCTCACGCGACCCGGCAGGCGCCCGCGAATGGCGTGAGCGCCGCCGTGACGCCCGGCGGCACCAGCCCGATCTTCCCGGTGCGATGGTTCTGGTGACCGATGGCAGCGACCGCACGACCGCGTCGGTCCTGCGCGACGCGGGTGTGGACGTCGTGGGCCTCCTTGCGCCCGAGCCGCTGGAATCGCTGGCCTGGGCCGCGGAGGCCGAGGCACCCAGGGCCTATGCGGATCTGGTCGCGATGCTGTCGGACGAGATCGAGTGTGTGTGCATCGAGATGACGCCGCCCGGGTCCGACGTGATCGCCCGAAGGGCCGTTGAAGCGGGGCTACACGTGCTGCTGTCGCGGCCGATGACCGCTGACCCGCAGGCGTTGCAGGCCGTTGCCGATCTCGCCGAGGAGTCCGATCTCGCACACGTCGTCGCCATGAACGGACGTGCCTGGCCGGCCGCCTGGCACGTGCAGGCGTCAGCATCCTCACTCGGCCGCATCACCCAGGTGACCGTCTTCGCAGCCCCAGCCGGGTCGTCCGGTCGAGCCGAGATCATGGATCTGGTCGTGCGGTGGTGTGGAGACGTGATCGCCGTTTGTGCCCATCCGGCCGCGATGCCTGCCGCGAGCCTCACCGATGCCGCGCCTGTCACCCTGGCGCTGCTGTCGTCCAGCGGCGCCACGGTGCTGGTCAACGAACGACCCGACGGCCGACTGGACACCGCCACGATCACGATCTGCGGCACGGACGGGCGGATGGTCGTGCAGGGCCGTCGTGTCCTGCGCCAGGACGCGGACGGCACGCGGGACCTGCTGATGCGCGATGTGCCGGGCGCGCGTCCCGGTCTGGTCGAGGCGACCTACGACGTCGTGCGGGTCACGGAGCTCAACGACTCCGGTCTGGTGCGCGGCGCGACCTTCCACGATCTTCTGACGATCGGCCGGCTGCTCGCCGCCGCCGACGCCTCCCGGGCTGGCGGCGGCTGGGTGGAGCTGTAGGCCGACCCGACCCCCGACCCCCGACCCCCGGCCCTGACCGCGTCGGGTGTCCAATGCGGCGCGGCCATCACGAACCGGCCAGGGCGTCGAGGATGGGCGCGGCTCGGCTGAGGGCGGCCAGCTCGTCCGGGCTCAGCGACGCGAGCCGCTCGGCGAGCCACTCGTCGTGGCGCCGATGGTCGGCTTCAAGCAGGTCGAGGCCGGCCGCGGTGATCCCGGCGATGACCTGGCGGCCGTCGGTGGGATGCGCGCTTCGAGCAACCAGGCCGGCATCGGCGAGATGGGCGACCACCCGGGTCATCGACGGCGGCTGCACCCGTTCGTGCGCCGCGAGCTCACCAAGGGTCATGGAGCCATGTCGCTTCAGTGTCGCAAGGGCGGCGATCTGGGTGGGAGTCAGTGTGTTCGAGCGTTCCTGGCGCAACCGACGCGACAGGCGCATCACGGACAGGCGGAGGACCGACGCGAGTTGAGCTTCGGTGGCACTGTCCATCAGGTCAAGGTACCTTGTTAGCGACGCTAAGTTCCAGTGCGGTTGGACCTTCCCCGTGTCTCGTTCAGGTG
>NZ_CAUVXO010000458.1:0-4253 GCF_963555865.1 Protofrankia sp. Cr1 | reverse complement strand
TTACCCGCCGCTGCGCCCTCAGGTCACCGTCGAGGAGCTCTTGGCCGCAAGAGGCACACAGCCCATCCGGTCCCTCGACGACCTTGCGGCCGACACCTTCGGCTCTGACGAGGAGCTTGACGAGTTCCTCGCGTTCACCTACGCCGAGCGTCGACGCGACGTCGCCTGAGCCGGCGCCGTGCAGCCTGTCGTCCTTGACACCGACGTCGCCTCCCTGAGCCACAAACGCAGGCTCAGCGGACCCGTTGCAACCCGTCTGATCGGCCGCCGGCCACTGATCACGTTCGTGACCTTCGGCGAGCTCACCAAGTGGACCGACCTGCGGGACTGGGGCAGTCGCCGACGTCAGGAACTCGCCGACTGGCTCTCCGGAATTCCTGTGCTGCCCGGCGACGAGGCAGTCGCTGCCACCTGGGGCAGGCTCTCCGCGGGCGCCACCCGGGCCGGGCAGCCCCGCCCGGCCAACGACATGTGGATCGCGGCCTGCTGTCTCACTCACAACCTGCCACTCGCGACCTTGAACCTGAAGGACTACATGTACTTCAGGGATCACCACGGTCTGCGGATTCTCGGCGAGGAGTAGCCGCCGCTCGCCCACCAGCGAGGAAGGAACCATGGTGGAGCCGGCGTGTCTGTGGACGGCATCTCCCCTGATCAGACGCCGCGCGGAGACCGGGCGGATGGCGATTTCGGGACCCTGAACAAAGATCAAACGGTTCTTGTTCTGGTGCGTTAGGTCCACCACATTGTTGATCATGTCTCTGACTGGCGCGAATGCGGTTTACGATCTATCGCATGGGGATTCGACCATCCAGTCCCTCGATGCCGACACGATCATCACATCGAGGCGTCGCGACGACCGTTTGACCCCAAGCACGGGTCGAGGGCGCCTACTGCGCGACACGGCGGCCGGCGCGTGCCGCGAACGCGTCCAAAGCGCTGAGCACTTCGGACGCCTGCCACAGACGGTTGCGGGCGAATCCGGTAAATTCCATGAGTATTCCGGCCTCAGCGAGCGGCGTGATCACACGCTGGGCATTCTGCGAAGAGACGCCCAACTCGGACGCCACGACCCGGGCGTCGACGACCGGCTGCCGCAGGAGCAGGTCCGCGAGTCGCCACGCACGGGCGTCGCGCCGGATCTTCAGCCGGTCATCCCATCCCGCCCGGATCGCCCGCAGCTCGCTCGCCAGTTGGCGCCCGTTCGTGATTGCGGTGACCGACGCGGTCGCGAACCTCTCGATGATCGGAGCCACGTCACCGTTGCGGTAGGCGCCAAGAGCGTCGAAGTAGGCGGCGGTGTCGGTCAGCAGGCCAGCTGAGATCGGCACGGTGACATTCCTGGTCAGGGCATGGCCGCGCAGCATCGCGTGCACCAGCGCCCGGCCGGTCCGGCCGTTGCCGTCGGGAAACGGGTGAATAGTCTCGAACTGGGCGTGCGCGATGGCGGCCTGGCTCAGAACCGGTACATCGGCCCTGCCGGCGAAGCGAAGGAGGTCCCTCATCAGCGCTGGGATGTGGCGGTGGTGCGGGGGGATGAAGGCCGCTCCGTGTGGCCCGTAGGAGTCTCCGCCGATCCACACCTGTTCCTGCCGCCACCGTCCGCCGATCCCTGGCGCGTGTCGTGCCATCAGGGCCGCGTGCATGGCAAGGACAGCAGACTCGTCCAGACGGTCGGCCAGGTCCAAAGCCGCTTTCATCGCGGCGACGTTGCCGACGATCTCGGCCGCGTTGCGCTTCTGCGTGCTGCCGAGTTCGGCGAGGGCGATCGCTTTGGCGCCCGAGGTGAGGTTCTCGATCCTGGACGATGATGCGGACTCGGAGCGGAGCAGGACAGATGCGAAGGGTGCCACCTCTAGGCCGAGTTCCGCGTCGAAACGGGCGATCTCGACCGACGCATCGTCCGCCAGGGATGCCACGTGGACGGGAAGCGAAGGCGACCGGTCGGCGATCGTGGGCACGACGGCGGCCCGATAGGGACCTTGGTGGCGGGTGCGTACCCGTGCGGAGACGAGGTCATCCGGGATCGTCGAGACCCAGTCGTGCTCCTCCCAGCCCAGGCTCGGCCAAGCCGCACGGTCCTCGGCCCAGCTATGACCGGCGGTCCCGCCGCCTGCCAGACCTGAAACCATGGCTGGATTCTAGCTTCACTTATGCTCTAACTGAAACTAAGGAGGCTGGCATATGCTCAGATACGGCGGCCGGCAGGCCCTGCGCGGTCCGTGTATGGGTCCGGGAGACCTGCCGTGCTGGGCCGTCGGCGGTGTGGACCCGGGCACCGCGCCGGTCGTCGCTGGCTGCGCCGTCGGCTCCGCCGGGACCAGCGTCACGTCAGCGGGATGCGCCTCCAGAACCACCAAATCTACGGAACGTGCGTTCGAATCACGCGAAGGACCGCGCTGCCCGTCACGAGATACCACCCGTCCGACCAGACACCACGGTCGCGCAGCGGGTAAGCGCGCGGTTTGATCGTCGGCGTTGCCCTACGTTGTGTTACACACCAAAGCTACACTACGTATGCGGATGAGTACACAATCCGTCACGCGCGAAGAGGCCCATCGTCACGCGCGAAGAGGCCCATAGAGTCGCGCGTGGAAATATCGCGTTCCCGGGGATACGGGAGGCACAGGCCATGGCGACCGCGGCGCGTGACCGGCTGGCCAGGACGTTACACGGCGACGCGAAGGCCGCGTTCAGCGTGGAGCTGACGGCGAGGAGACACTGACCGACCCGGACGTCCGCGATACGTGGGAGATCCCGAAGGTTTTCGGCTACCTGTATCTGCGGTTCGCGCTCGCGACCGCCCGTACCGCCGACCCCGTCCGGACCGACGAACACTGGCGCGAGGCAGCCGCTTATGCCGCTCGGCTGGACGGTGAGCCCAACCATTACGGCCTGTGGTTCGGCTCCTCGAACATCGGGATCTGGGGAGTCGGACTCGCCGTCGAACTCATGGATGGACCGTTGGCGATACGACGCGGTAAGCAGCTGACAATCTCCGCCGCTCTACCCCCAGCGCGGGTCGGACATCACTCCAGAACGCCCGAAAGATCAGCCCCCAGCAGACTCGTTACCATCCCATGGTCCGCGAGACCATCGCCGGAATCGCCCACGCCGAAAGACGCTCGACCGAATCCCTCCGCAACATCGCCGCATGGGTCGGCATAGAATCCTGACCTAACAGGTCTTGCGCAGGTTTTGTGACGATCATAGTCGGCAGGCATGCCGGGTGGTCTGAGTAGGCCCAACCCAGTCGCGTCACGCTCGACGCTCGATCTGCGCACACGATTTGTACCCGGGCCGGCGCCATCGGTATGTCGATACCGCAAAGGGCAGCGGAGCCCCGGTATGAGGGGTTCGTCCTCGCGAGACGTCCTCTGTCCCTGGAGCTCCGCTGTCTACGACCTGCCGTCGCGGGTCGTGGTCTACCTGCTGCTGGCCAAGGAACGACGGATGGGCGAGCCGGGCGCACGGGAGGCGTACCAGGCGGCCAGGTTGGCGTTCGAGCTGGGCCGGGCGGTACGGGAACTGCGCCAGCGGCGCGCCTGGAGCTAGGCTGAGCTGGCCTGCGCGGCGGGCATGACGCAGTCGGCTGTGGCGCGGTTCGAGGCCGGTGGGACCGTACCGACGCTTCCTGTGCTGGAACGGCTCGCCGAGGCCCTTGATGCCGACCTCGACGTCCGCGTCATCCCCCGTTCCGCAGCGTAGGAGATCCTGGTAGGGGAGCTTGTCCAACGTGAGTGAAGCCGAACGGACGTGCGCTGCGACCTGCGCGTTTCGGGCGACCGTGAGGTCGGCGACATCATGAAGCGGATGGTCCAGATTCCCTATGAGCTGGAGCAGGAGGAGGACGACGGCACCTGGGGTGCCCATGCGTCCTTCCCCAGCGGCGGAGCGCACGGGCTCGGGAACACTCCCGAGGACGCCGTCGCCGACCTCTATGAGGCCGTCAGTCTGGTCATCGAGGAGTTCGGAATCCCGCCAGTGCTGACGATCGTCCAGGACGTTGCCTGATGCCGCCACTTCCCGTGGTGGCCGGCGCGGAAGTGGCCAAGGCTCTGGTAAAAGAAGGCTTCGAGCTCGTCTGCATCAGGGGTAGCCACCACATGATGAAGAACCCCGAGGGACGGTTCACGGTCGTGCCCGTTCACCGTCGTGCGCGTTCACCAAGGTAAGGACATCCCGCCGGGAACGCTTCGCCGGATCATCCGCGATGCAGGCATGTCGGTCGCCGAGTTCATCGCCCTCTTCTA
>NZ_CAUVXO010000457.1:3619-5186 GCF_963555865.1 Protofrankia sp. Cr1 | reverse complement strand
GGGACGTAGGCGGCCGGGGTGCGGCTGGTGGGCCACCCCGTAGGGTGTGCCATGTGACGCTGATCCTCCTGCCCGCCGTGGATGTCGCAGACGGCCGGGCCGTCCGGCTGGTCCGAGGCGAGGCCGGTTCCGAGACGTCCTACGGCGACCCGCGCGAGGCGGCCCTTGCCTGGCAGCGCGACGGCGCCGAGTGGATCCACCTTGTCGACCTTGATGCGGCGTTCGGCCGTGGCTCGAACCGTGGGCTGATCGCCGAGGTGGTCCGGTCGGTCGACGTGGCGGTGGAGCTCTCCGGCGGTATCCGCGACGACGATTCGTTGGACGCGGCACTGGCGACCGGCGCGGCCCGGGTCAACATCGGCACGGCCGCGTTGGAGAACCCCGACTGGGTGCGTTCCGCGATCGGCCGGGTCGCCGACAAGATTGCCGTCGGTCTCGACGTCCGCGGCACGATCCTGTCCGCCCGTGGGTGGACCCGTGACGGTGGCGAACTGTTCGACGTCCTGGCCCGCCTGGATGCCGACGGCTGCGCCCGGTACGTGGTGACCGATGTTCATCGTGACGGCACCCTCACCGGGCCCAACCTGGACCTGCTGGCCGCCGTCACCGCGGCGACGTCACGGCCCGTGATCGCCAGTGGCGGGGTGTCGTCCCTGGCCGACCTGGCCGCGATCGCGGGTGTGGCGGGCGTCGAGGGCGCCATCGTCGGCAAGGCCCTCTACGCCGGGGCGTTCACCCTGCCCGAGGCGTTGGCGGTCGCGGCGGGCCGGCCCGCGCCCATCCGATGAGCGGGTCCATCCGATGACCGTCGCGGTCCGGGTGATCCCCTGCCTGGATGTCGACGCGGGCCGGGTCGTCAAGGGTGTGAACTTCACCGACCTGCGGGACGCCGGCGACCCGGTGGAGATGGCGAAGCTGTACGACGCCGAGGGCGCCGACGAGCTGACCTTCCTCGACATCACCGCGTCCAGCGGGAACCGGGAGACCACCTACGACGTGGTCCGGCGCACCGCCGAGCAGGTGTTCATCCCCCTGACCGTCGGAGGCGGGATACGGACACCCGACGACGTCGACCGGCTTCTGCGGGCGGGAGCGGACAAGGTCGGTGTCAACACCGCCGCGGTCGCCCACCCCGAGCTGATCCGCGAGTGCGCGCTGCGGTTCGGCAGCCAGTGCATCGTGCTGTCGGTGGATGCCCGACGCGGCCACGAACCGGGCGGCCCGCGGTTCGAGGTGACGACCCACGGCGGGCGTCACGGTACCGGCATCGACGCGGTTGCCTGGGCGGCACGGGCGGTGGAGCTCGGTGCCGGGGAGATCCTGCTCAACTCGATGGACGCGGACGGGACACGGGACGGCTACGACCTGGAGATGATCGGGGCCGTCCGCGCGATTGTGGACGTGCCCGTGATCGCCAGTGGCGGGGCCGGGTCGCTCGCCCACTTCCCCCCGGCTGTTGCCGCGGGTGCGGACGCGGTGCTTGCCGCGAGCGTCTTCCACTTCGGTCACCTGCGCATCGGTCACGTCAAGGACGCGTTGCGGGCCGCCGCCCTACCTGTTCGCTGAG
>NZ_CAUVXO010000457.1:1058-3026 GCF_963555865.1 Protofrankia sp. Cr1 | reverse complement strand
TCCGATAGGAGTCGGATTCTGGCCACACCCGTTGCGGCGGGCTGTATTTTCGGTTCGAATCCGTTTGGGCGGTGCCGACGTCGGCGGCGTGGTGAGCGACGAGAGGAGAACCATGCCCGATGACCCGGCGGGATCGACGGAGTCGGTTTCCGCAGGTTCACCCGATGTTATCCGAAGAGGTCTGGCCATCATCGGGATGGGCATCCGCGAGGAACCCCGGTCGTTCGCCGTGGCAGTTGCCGGCAGTTCGCTGTTTGGCCTCATGACCGTGGCGAGCTCGGTCGTGCTCGGCGAGGTCACGGACAAGGTCCTGCTGCCCTCCTTTGACACCGGGCGGGTGGCGGTGGGCAGCCTCACGCTGGCAGCGACGCTGCTGGTCGCCGTCGGCGTTGCCAGGGCGGTGGGGATGTTCGTGCGCCGGCTCGGCGGTGGGGTGATGACGTTCCGGCTACAGGCACTCTACCGTCGCCGGGTGACGCGGCAGTATCTGCTCCTGCCGTTGTCGTGGCACCAGCGCCACTCGACCGGCCTGCTGCTGTCCAATGCCAATGCGGACGTGGAGGCGACGTGGGCGCCGATCCTCCCGCTGCCGTTCGCGGCGGGCGTGCTTGTCATGATCGTCGTGGCCCTGGTGGTGCTGATCGCGACCGATCCGCTGCTGGCTGCCGTCGGATGCGTCATCTTCCCCTTCTTCGGCGTCGTCAACGTCATCTACGGGCACAAGGTCTCGCCGCTGCTGTCGCGCGCCCAGCAACTGCGGGCGGAGGTGAGCGGGGTGGCGCACGAGTCGTTCGACGGCGCCCTGGTGATCAAAACGATGGGGCGGGAACGTGACGAGACCACCCGGTTCGCACGCAAGGCAGACGAACTGAAGGAAGCAATGATCAGCGCCGGCCGGGTGCGCGGCATGTTCGATCCGGTGATGGACGCGTTACCGAACATCGGCGTTCTCGCGGTCCTGCTGGTCGGCACGGCCAGGATCTCGGCGGGCGCACTCGATGTCGGAGATCTGATTCGCGTCGCCTACCTGTTCACGCTCCTGGCCTTCCCGCTGCGGGCGATCGGCTGGGTGTTCGGTGAACTGCCCCGGTCGGTTGTCGGCTACGGCCGGGTGCGCGCGGTCCTGCGCGCCCGCGGTGAGCAGCGCTTCGGATCGCAGACACTGCGCGCTCAGGGCCCGGCGAGGCTGACTGTGGACGCCGTCACCTATACCTACCCGCGACCGGTGGATGGGGAGGGGCCGGCGGCCCACGCCCTTGACGGGGTGAGCTTCGATGTTGCGCCCGGCCGGGTGGTGGCGCTCGCCGGGCGGACCGGGTCGGGAAAGTCGACCCTGGCCGGGTTGCTGGTCAGGCTGTACGACCCTGACGTCGGGGCGGTCCGGATCGACGGTGTCGATCTTGCTGAGCTCGCCGACGGTGAGGTCAGCTCGGCCGCGTCCCTGGTGTCCCAGCAGGCGTTCCTGTTCGACGACACGGTTCGCGGCAACGTTGCGCTCGGCTTGGCCGTGGACGATGCGGCGCTGTGGGAGGCGCTCGCGCGCGCGCAGGCGGACCGCTTCGTCGCGGCACTGCCCGCCGGTCTCGACACGCAGGTCGGCGAACGCGGAACCACGCTGTCCGGCGGGCAGCGCCAAAGGATCGCCCTGGCCCGGGCGCTGGTCCGCCAGCCGCGCCTGCTCGTTCTCGACGACGCGACATCCGGCGTCGATCCGCGGATCGAGGCGGCCATCCTGGCTGGTCTGCGGGAGCGGGCGGGCGCGTCCACGGTGGTTGTCGTCGCACACCGGCGGGCAACGATCGAGCTGGCCGACGAGGTCGTGTACCTGGATCGGGGACGGGTGGCCGGGCGAGGCAGCCACGATGAACTCATGGCCACCTCGCCCGGGTACGCGGCGTTGTTGACCGCATACCACCCGGTGAGCGGCGGCGCGAACCCCGTCGGGGATGTCATCGGGGCTGTCGTCGA
>NZ_CAUVXO010000457.1:0-736 GCF_963555865.1 Protofrankia sp. Cr1 | reverse complement strand
GCCCCGACGGCGGTGCTCAGGTCCGCTCCGGGGAGCCGCTGGGGGTGACCCTCGGCAAGATCCGCCGCCTTGTACCGGAACTCACCGCCGGCCTGCCGGTGACCCTCGTCCTTGCGGTCATCGCCACCGTGGGACGGGTGGTGGTCCCGATCGCGGTCCAGCAGACCATCGACCACGGCCTGCTTCACGGGACACCCAACCTGTCGGTGGTCCGTTGGGCGGCGGGCGGCGCGACGGTGGCGATCGGGGTGACGGCCTTTGCGGCGTACCTGATGAGCGTGCGGCTCTACCGGACGTCGGAGTCTGCGCTGGCGACGCTGCGGATACGCGCGTTCGGGCACATCCACGATCTGTCCGCACTGACCCAGTCGGAGCAGCGGCGGGGGGCGCTCACCTCACGGGTTACCAGCGACGTCGACCAGATGTCGCAGTTCCTGCAGTTCGGCGGAATGATCCTGCTGCTGTCCTCCGGGCAGATGTTGATCGCGACCGTCCTCATGGCGGTCTACTCCTGGCCGCTGACCATCGTTGTCTACACCTGCTTCGTGCCGATGGCCCTTGTCATCAAGCGGTTCCAGTCGGTTCTCGCGCAGCGGTATCTGGCCGTTCGGGAACGGGTCGCGCAGATGCTGGGCGCGATCTCGGAGTCCGTGGTCGGCGCGGCGGTGGTGCGCGCCTACGGTGCTCAGGCGCGCACGGCGACGCGGGTCGACACCTCCGTGGACCACTACCGGTC
>NZ_CAUVXO010000456.1:0-4274 GCF_963555865.1 Protofrankia sp. Cr1 | reverse complement strand
GAGCGACTGGCGGGAGCGAAAGGGCCGCCTCCCCTCCGGCTCTACCGCTCGAGGAATTCGAGGGCCTTTTCGACGAACTGCCCGTGGAACTGGAAGATGCCGCCGTGCCCGGCGTCTGGGTAGATCACCAGCTCACTGTCGGGCAGGCGTCGAGCCAGGTCGGCCGAGTTCTTCGTCGGCACCATCCTGTCGCTCTCGCCGTTCGCGACGAGCACGGGCTGGCGAATGACGGAGAGGTCGGATGGCCGCTCCAGCCCCCAGCGGTGGATGGCCTTGAGCTGTGCGCCGTAGGACTTGAGGGAGATCGCCTTGTCTCGGTTGTCGGTGCGCTCCTTCAAGCGTGCCAGGAACTCCTTGCCTGCCTGACGCCCGTTGGGAGTCCTGGTGAAGAAGAGGAACTGCTTCGGGTCCTGCAACGTGAGCAGCCCGCGGATGGTGTCGAGATGCGAGAGCTTGGTGACGTTCTTGATGCCCTCGCCGCCGGCGGGTCCCGTGCCCGCGAGGATCAGCGTGCGGACGAGCTGGGGTTCGTCCTGAGCGATCACCTGGGCGATCATGCCGCCCATGGAGAAGCCGAGGAGGTCGACCTTGTCCAGACCCAGCGCCCGGATGAAGGTGACGGCGTCCGTCGCCATCGCCTGGATGGTGTTCGGCGTCGAGCCGGTGGACGCGCCGACGCCCCGGTTGTCGAACGTGAGGACCCGGTGCTTCGCGGCGATGCCGTCGACGACCCGAGGGTCCCAGTTGTCGAGGACCGCGGCCAGGTGGGTGAGGAAAACCACCGGGATGCCGGTCTTCGGGCCGAGCTCCCGGTAGGCGAAATCCACGCCACCGGCTGAGACGGTGCGGGTCGGTGCGTTCTGGTACGACGTCACAACGTCGTTTCGTACCCCTTGTCTGTTATTCACGGCCATGTCCTTCTGTGGGTGGGATTTCTGTGAGCGTTGTGTGCCACGCCCCTCGAGCCACGCCCCTCGAGAAGAGCGAGGGCGCAGTGCAGTCAGTCCGCGAGGAAGATGTTGACCTGCGTGACGAACTCGTCGATGTGCTGGAACAGGAAGGCATGGCCAGCATCGCTGTAAAGAACGAGGGTGGAGTCGGGGACCTGCTCGACCGCCTTGTAGGAGGCGATGGCGGGGATCATCACGTCGTGGATCCCGTTGGCATACAGGACCGGCTGGCTGATCGCCTGCAGCTCGGACTTGAGCTGGTCCCAATTCACGGCCAGGAGGCGGGCGACAGCGGCAAGTTGGCCGCGGGCAGCCTCCTCGGTCACCGCGGGGCCGCCTTCGAGGCGCTTTGAGACCTTCGCGAGGTGCTCGAGCCCGGATGCGCGGGCCTGTTCGGTCTCGGGGTAGAAGAGGTAGAGCAGGTCTTCGGCGTCCGCGTCCGGCTTGGCCATGATGGAGAGCACCCGCTCGCTCATATCCGGGGTACCCGGCGCCACGCCCGGCCCGCAGCTACCCGCGACGATGATCTTGCGTACGAGGTCGGGCCGGCGCAGGGCGACGTGGTGCGCCACGATGCCACCGAGTGACCAGCCGAGCAGGTCGACCTGCGTCAGGCCGAGAGCATCGATGAACTCGATCGCACCCTCGGCGAACCCCTCGGAGGTGTCGCGAGGCTCACCGCTGGTGTACCCGATGCCGACGTTGTCGAACAGGATGACGTCGCGGTCCTGGGTGAGGCGGTCGATGAACTCCGGGTCCCACCAGTCGATGGTGCCGCGGAACCGCATGAGCAGGACAAGCGGCACACCACCCTGCGGGCCCGTGCGCCGGTAGGTGAACACCGTGGAGGGGCCGGCGGCAGTGTGGTTCTCGAGGGTGTCAGCCATGTAGGTCGTCATGAGTCTCTCTTCCCTGTTGTCTCCCAGGCTGTGACGGCAGTCTGAGGTTCGACGGGCGCAGGCCGTGGGAATGGGTCCCTGTGCGGTCGAGCCTCTCGTCATCGCATGTCACTGATTGAAGTATGTTTGTAATTCTATCACGCCGCAAGTCGGCGAACCGAACGAGATGAAGAGAGCAGGAGGACATGAAGGCCTTCATCGTCGAGCGCTACCGCAAAGACGGCCTTCGAGCTGCCGAGGTCCCAGAACCCGAGCTGGGAGACGGCGACGTCCTGGTCCGGGTCCGCGCCGCCGGCGTCAACCCGCTGGACTCGAAGATCCGGGACGGCGAGTTCAAGCGCATCCTGCCCTACCGTCCGCCGTTCGTGCTCGGGCACGACGTCGCAGGCGTCGTCACGCGCGTCGGACCCGCGGCGCGGAGGTTCACAGTGGGTGACGAGGTCTACGCCCGGCCTGGGAAGGACCGCATCGGGACGTTTGCGGAGCTCATCGCGATCGACCAGGACGACGTCGCGCTCAAGCCGGCCGCGCTCTCCATGCAGGAAGCGGCCGCGGTGCCCCTGGTCGGCCTCACCGCATGGCAGGCACTCGTCGAGCGAGCGAAGGTGACCGCCGGCCAGAAGGTCCTCATCCACGCCGGCTCCGGCGGCGTGGGGACGATGGCGATCCAGCTCGCCAAGCAGCTGGGCGCGACCGTCGCGACGACCACGAGCACTGCGAACGTGGACTGGGTGAAGAGCCTCGGCGCCGACGTCGTCGACTACAAACAAGAGGACTTTGCCACGGTCCTCGCCGACTACGACGTCGTCCTGGACTCACTGGGCGGCGAGACGCTCGAGAAGTCGTTGACGGTGGTGAAGCCCGGCGGGCTGGTGATCGGCATCGGCGGCCCGCCGGATCCCGACTTCGCGAAGGAGATCGGAGCTTCAACATTCCTGCGCGTGGCCATGACCCTGCTGAGCCGCCGCATCCGGCGGCAGGCGAAGCGGCGAGGCGTGCGCTACTCGTTCTTGTTCATGCGGGCCAGCGGAACGCAGCTGCGAGAGCTCACCACGCTCATCGACGCCGGACACCTACACCCGGTCGTGGACCGGGTGTTCCCGTTCGACGCGACGCTCGAGGCGGTCGCGTACGTCGACCAGGGCCGCGCCAAGGGCAAGGTCGTCGTCACGCTGGCCTAGCTCGACACCTGTCGCCAGAAACCTGATGGCCTGACCTGGACGTCCAGCGGTTCGCATGTCCTGAACTATCGATCTTAGTAACTTTGGTGTTACATCGCTGGGCTTCTGGCCTGCGCTTCCACGAGACTGCCTCCATCCGTTGCGCTCGACCAAGTAGTCGGCCGCGCCTCGGTCTTGCCGCCTGTTTCCCGGAAGCTGGCGGCGTCGAGAAGGTCCTAGTACACTGATGTACTGAACCTTCCTTGATCCGAAGGGGCCGTCGGTGAGCTATCAGCTGGCGATGGTCGATGAGGTCAGGGAATGGTTGCATACGCTGCGCCGGGCAGACCGAACGACCGCGATCGGTGTAGGCCAGGCGCTGGCCGCCCTCCTGGCGGAGGGGCCTGGCCTCGGACGGCCGCTGGTCGATCGGATCAAAGGCTCGCGGATACACAACCTAAAAGAAGTCCGCCCCGGCTCGACCGGGACGAGCGAGGTCCGTGTCCTGTTTGTGTTCGATCCGGAGCGTCGAGCGGTCCTACTCGTCGCGGGCGACAAGGCGGGCGAATGGTCCGCCTGGTACCGGCGGGCGATACCGCTGGCCGAAGCCCGGTACGCCGTCTACCTCAAGGAGCGTGACCAGTGAGCGCGGTTCACGACTACGACAGGGACAGCTTCCTCGCGGAGTTCTTCCCCGACGACGCCGACCGCCACGAAGTCGAATCCGGCGCCAGCCGACTCGTTGCCGAGAACCGCGCCCATCGACTTGCCGAGATGCGTCGCCGGCTGGGCCTGACCCAGGCGGACGTCGCCGACCGGATGCACGTCCGCCAAGAACGCGTCTCCGCGATCGAGCGGGCCACCGTCGATGCCAGCGAGCTGCGCACACTCGCCGCCTACGTCAAGGCTCTCGGCGGACGCCTGGAGATCATCGCCGACTTCGGCGGTGAACGACTCGTCATCGGCTGAACACCACAGACCCGCCCCGGCCCCTCGCGCCCTCACCTTCGAGCGGCCGGGTCACGTTGATTTTCCCTCTAACGAACCACCCCACGCCGATGGATCAACAAGAATCGACGTCAAATAACCTCGACCAGGGTCTGTCTGATAGATCTTCGATCGCGCGGATCGATGCCCAAAAGGCGTCCCGCCGCCTTGTCGTCGTCACCGACGATATCCATCAGACAGGCCCTAACTGCGCTGTCCCCCGTCGACGATGTTCCACGCACGTGCTGGCGTTGGAGCAAAAAATGGTCAGGGATTCT
>NZ_CAUVXO010000455.1:0-4274 GCF_963555865.1 Protofrankia sp. Cr1 | reverse complement strand
TCAACCCTAGGTTGACGTATGAACCGTCGTCAACCTAGGGTTGACGCCTGTCCGGGTCCGGACCCGACGTGCTGGTCGGGCCCACCCTTGCCGCGCACACCTTCCGCGCAGCCAGGACCATCCCGACCAGCTACGCCAGCCCACCACCCGACTCCAAGCCGACCGCCAAGCTGTCATAGTTCACGGCATCGGTGTAGAGACAGGGTCTCTGATGGTGGCGTTCAGTCAAGGAAATCGGCCAGCGCCTGCGCGTCACGCAACGCTTCCTCCCGGTTCGCGACGAGTTCGCCGAGGGCACGCTGCGCTACTCCGGTCAGCTTCTCCTCCATGTCCTCGACCGCAGGCGGTTCGGGTGGGATCTGCCGGCTCGCAGAGACCTGGAATGCGTCGGCCAGTTGCCGCGTCACTGTTCCGGCGATGACCTCGAACAGCGGCGGCGGGTCTCCCTTCTCGACGTATTTGACGAAATTCTGCTGAAGATTGTGAGGGAGCAGGTCCCAGAACCAGTGAAACACGGCGCATTGTGGAGCCAGTCGGCCAAGCGCATCATAGGCGTATCTGCCGAGCAGCACGGGGTGCACCGGTGAGCTGAGCGCTTCGAGAACGGCATCCGACCACAGCATCATCCAGAACGCGGCCGACCGCATCGCCTTCTGCGCTCGTGGCGGGGCGAGCCAGATCCCGCAGTTTACGAAGAAGTGCTCGATCTTCTTGGCGTTGGCGGCCCAGTCGGCGGTGCCCGGCGTGACGAACCCGGGATGCGTGGGGTCGCCAGGCAGACCGCGGAGGTTGATGTCGAAATGGTGGTGCCACGTCGAGTCGGCGACGATCCGTCCGACGGCTGCCTCGTGGCCGTTGTACACCGATAGCACGCCGACCTCGCGTCCCACCGTGTTGGAGGTAGTGTCAGCGATCCGTCCCCAGGCGATGACCTCCGCTGCGACAGGGCCGCCAGGGCCGCTTGGCCATTCGGTGGCCGGCGTCGGGGACGGAGCCAGAGCCTCACCCTCATGCTGATGGTCCGGGAACACGTTGATGGGGCCCAACGGACTGCACAGCAACGGATGCGGTGCGCGCCAGATCAGGCCAGCCCAGCGCCAGGCGAGCCGCAGCGGTTGTGGGATGCCGTCAGACTGGTCGTCAAACTCGTAGATACCGTTTGGACCAGCCTGTAGCGTGCTGTTCCATAGCGGTGGAGCAGCGGGCGGGGCAGGCTGTTGCCGCATCTTGCCGGCCCGAGGGATATTCGCGACCGCATTGCCGAGATTCGCGTGATCTCCTGTGATCAGTACTCCGCCTTGGTGACTGTCGGTGAAGCTGGTCACGGCCGCGATCTCTGTCGCGGTGAGTTGTGGCTGGGCCTGGATGCTGTAAATCCACAGCTCGTCGAAGCTGTCGAGCGCGAGTGCTGCGGCAAGATCTAATCCTTGGTGCTGCGCCGATGGATCACCGAGCCGATGCACTGTTGTCACCTCGAAGCGTACCCATGGGTAGTGGTTCGCGGTGAGCGTCGCAATGACCTGCTTGAGACCGAAAAATGGGCCACCGTCGAACTGAATTGATCCGTCGGCATAGAAGAGAATCTTCACGGTGACTGGGCGAGGAAACCAGGGGAAGCGTTTTTGCCAGTCGGGCAGCTGCCATCTCCCCGCAATTTCGACACGAATCTCTTCGAATTCTGGCGACAGTAGCATGTCAACCCCCATATACGTTTCTCGGCGTGCCATGATTGATCGATTTGGTAGCCTTGCGTACCCGTCGCGTCGAGTGTCCGCGGCTCGCGTCACCTATGCGTCACCGCTGGGCCGGGGCGGCGGCTACCCGTCCACGGCCACCATCGCGCGCAAGCTCGGGATGGCCACCGGCGCGGTCGAACGCTCCCTGGCCCACCTCGCGCACCACGGGGCGGTCCGCCTTGCCGACGGGTCCCGGCCCGTCGTCGTCGGAGCGAACCTGACAGCCACGACGTAGGGCTGCCGGTAACAACGCGTCCACCAAAGGAGCGGAGCTGGGGTGCGTGCATCGCGAGGCGGGCGGCAGGTGCGTTGTCCCCCAGGCATGTGCCGCCTCGACTGGCCCGAAGGGGCCGATGATCACCGCCGCAGTCTTCGGCCTCGCGGGCCACGAAACCCTCGCCGACGCTGCGGCCGGTGTCACTGTCCCGGTCGAGTTCCTGCTGCAGTGGGACGACGAACTGGTGCCGCGCGACTCGGGCCTCACGCTGTTCGGCGCCTTCGCCTCCCGCGAGAAGACGCTGCACGCCAACCCCTGCACCCATGCGGGCGTACCCGCGTTCGAGTTGGCGAGCTCGCAGCGTTTCTTCACCCGTCACCTCCTCGACGGTGTCTAGCGGGTGTCCAGCGTCGGGTTGCTGACCTGGTAGTACGCCACGACGACAAGTCCCAAGGACTGGGGTGGGCTGCCAGCTGGTAGCAGCCCACCATGAAGCTTCTCTTCAACGATCAAACGGATGATTCAATCGACTTTTACGATCGTGGAGGTCCCGAGGACCTTCCCGTCCGCATCCAGCGCCTTCACCTGGAAGTACGGCCCGCGATTGTTCGTCGCGACCGCCGTCTCAAACCCGGACCGGCTGGCATGGCTGACAAGGGGCACCAGGGAACCGGCGTCTGGTCCACCGAGCACCTGCCAGGCCCTCGTCTGCGTCGAACCGTTCCAGGAGGCGTAAACGGTGGTTTGTCCACCGCTGGCCCGTGCCGCCACGCTCGGCGGGTAGTACGGGGTACCGATCCATTCGTTCCGAAACGCTCGATAGGAGATGTTGGAACCCGGCATCTTCGCGTCGTAGCGCAGGCTCTGCAGGCCGTTGTTCTCGGAGTTTCCCGCACCCGTGTACTCCGAATAGTACGACTCCTGACCCCACCCGATGAACGCGTCGCCGTTGGACAGCGCCTGCGTACTTCCCTGGGATGCCGCGTACAACGGTGGCTCATGATAGTAGGTCTTCACGGCGGACGCGTGGTGGTGACGAAAGTCGAGGCTGAGGATCAGGCCGTGCGACTGCTGTTCGGGTGTGTTGTCCGGTGAATTGCAGCAGCCATCGTCGAACATGCTGATCGTGTTTCCCGGCCGGAATCGGGCATCGTGCTGCCAGTAGAAGTCCGCGTTCTGGCCGAGAGTGAAGTCACTCTTCTTGCCGCCGAGTTGCCAGCGGATCCTCCCGGTGCGCTTGGCGATGTCGTAGACCGCCCACATATTGCGAGCCGAGACCAACAGCTGCCCGCCGGGTCCCTCATCGATCGAGTTCATGTGGTACGGATCCCATATCCCAGCGGATGACGACGCATCGGAGGCCGGCACCTGCGAATCGGCCGGGTTCACATGCGCCAGCATGTCCCACGAGAAGACAAGTCTGCCGGTGGCAAGGTCGACCTCCTGGATCTCACTGTCCAGGATCGCACCATTTCTGGAACCCCCGTAGGGGCGGAGATCCATGGGTACCGGTTTAGACGCGATGAACAGCGCAGTCCCCCGGCGGGTCAGGAGGAACTCGTGCTCGTCCGCGTTGAATCCGTGCCGCGCCGATACCGTCCTAAGCAGACGATAGTGGGTGTCGTAGATGTAGTAACACCCGCCCGGCTCGGGTGCACCGCCCGGCAGGTTCGTATACGTAGGCGGGATGGCGATGGATCCCTGCCACCAGGTCAACACCGGCTGCGCCGTTCCGGTCCGGGAGTTGTGATAGGTCTGCACCCTGAAGTCGGCGTTCTGGAGATTCGTCGAGGACAGCGGGCGGAACCAGACCGGATCGCCGGAGTCGTCGGCGATCAGTGACCCCGTCTGGCCGACCATCCCGCTCAGGCTGTAGGGGGCGACAAAAATCTTGCCGGGGGCTGTGCCCGGTCGTTGCGTGGTCACGGCAACCCGCATGGGATGCAGGTTCGGCGCGGACACGAAGCTCCACACGCTGCTGCCCGACATGATCGGTGCAGGGGTGGCCGAACCGCTCGACATACCAGAGCTGCCCGATGGGGGGGCGGGCTTCGTCGCACAGAGGCGAGGCGAGAGCGCTCTCGAACTCGCCGCGGCGGCGGGCCCACAGCTCACGATGATAAATCCAACAGCACACACCAATGCCTCGACGGTACGACCCATCCTTTTTCTTGCACTGCGAGCCCGCAACTCTCGCACCGCCATTGCCGACCTCCTTAGCAGCCGGACGCTCCTGTCCGATTGAGGCCCGGTCGGAATTTGTCCTGGAACCACCCGGCCACGAATGATCAGGGTTGGGGAGCAGGCGCTCTCTGGTGACG
>NZ_CAUVXO010000454.1:2463-4776 GCF_963555865.1 Protofrankia sp. Cr1 | reverse complement strand
CAGCAGGCCTTGATCGACGCCTGCGAGGCCCGGCTTCGCACCGCTATCCGGTGCCTGCATGAGATCGTGGAAGGCGACCGGCTCGCCGAGGTCAAGGTGCGTTCGTACTTCGTCGGCGGCATCGAGACCGAAGGGCAGCTGGACGCCGCGCTGTCCGGTCTGCGCGAGGAATGCGCCCGGCTGATCGAGGCCGCCAAGAAGGTCGTGGCGTCGTGACCGATTCCGTCGATCTCGATGCGCTCGCGCGCCGGGAGAACGAGCAGACCGAGTGGAAGGAGAATGTCGCCGACGTCGAGAAGGTGGTGGCGACGCTCGCCGCGTTCGCCAACGACCTGCAGAATCTCGGCGGCGGCTACGTGGTCTGCGGCGTCGCCGAGGACAAGGACGAGCACGGCTTCCCGGTCCTGCGGCGGACCGGCCTCACCGCCGCCCGGCTCAAGGAGGTCGAAGGCAGGGTCCTCTCCCTCTGCCGCGCGAAGGTCTCGCCGCCGATCACTCCCCTCGTCGAGGAGCTCCCGACGAACAACCCGCAGCGGCGGATCCTGGTCTTCGTCCAGCCTGCCACGGGCAGCGCGCACACCTTCCGGCGGGATGACGACGGCACCAGGCACTACGTGCGGATCAGCCGTTCGACGATCGAGGCGCGTAACGGGGTGCTCAAGGATCTCCTGGTGCGCAAGGGCGCCCTCGAGCCATGGGACCGCAGGCCGTGCAACGGCGCCACCGAGGCCGACCTTGACCTGATCGCGCTGCGTGACGCTCTGCAGCGTATGGGCGTCTTTTCCACTGATCTTGGTGTCGAGCCCTACCTGTCGCCCGATGTCTCCATCAGTGCGTTCGTCCCACCCCTGCTCGTGGCCGAGCCCCTGAGTGGCGTCCTACGGCCGCGCAACTTCGCCGTGCTGTTGTTCGGACGGGAGACCCAACGGTTCATCCCCGGAGCGGTCACCTTTTTCTCCATCTATCCGGGAGTGGACCGCTCAGATCCGCATGCGGAGCGGCACGAGCTGGCCGGCAATCTCCTCGAACAGGCCAGACGGCTGCAGGAACTGTTCGACGTCCAGTCGTACACGGCGTTCGACAAGACCGATCCGGCGGTACCTAACGCGATCAAGTATCCGACACGCGCCCTGTACGAGGCGATGGGGAACGCGCTGGCGCACCGCGACTACGAGGTGGCCGACCCGACCCGGCTGACGGTCTTCGCCGATCGCGTCGCGGTCGCCTCCCCCGGCCCGCTCCCCTCGGGAGTCGACATCGAGGTTCTGCGTGCGGGCACGGCCCCGCCCAGGTGGCGGAACCAGGCGCTGGCCTGGTTCTTCGCCCGGATGCAGCTCGCGCAGGCGGAGGGACAGGGAGTTCCCACGATCCTGCGGTTGATGCGGGAGCAGGGAAACCCGCCGCCGGTCTTCGAGGCCGACCAGGTCCGGGTGGTCTGCACGCTGCCCGCGCACCCTCGGCATGCCGCGCTGCGGGATCTCCGCTCGGCCGAACAGGCGCTCGTGCTCGGTGACCTTGATCGGGCCAGGGCGCGGGTCGAGGGAGTGCTCGGCAACGACCCGCTCAACTTCCGCGCGATCCAGCTCTTCGCCGAGGTGCACCTTGCCAGGCGGGACTCCGCCGCTGTCGCCGCCTGGGTACGTACGCACGCAGGCCAGTTCGACGCCCTGCCGTCCCAGGTCCTGCTGCTGTTGGGCGAGGCCGTCGGGACGGAGCAGGCCCGCGGCGAGGACCGGCCGCTCGCGATCGACCTCTTGGTGCGTGCGGCCCGCGGGCGGCTGGAGGAGCGCCAGCTGCGGCGCATCGTGGTCGCGATGCGCCGGGCCCACGACGACGAGGGCGCCTACGCGCTGATCGACCGGCAGATGCTGGAACATCCCGAATGGGCGAACAACCCGTTACTGCTCCAGCTGCGCGGCGACGCGCTGATCGGCCTGGCCAAGCGGTGCCGCGAGATGGCGAAGAAGCCGGGCATCGCGCAGCTGACCAGGGAGCGCGCATGGCGGGACTTCCATTCGTACATGGAACAGGCCGAGCGGGACCTGCGTGCCGCCCTGGCGCTGAGCGTCGACCAGCACCTCACCGACCAGATCAACGTCAACATCGCCTTCCTGGCGAAGCTGCGGCGGGCCAACCAGCCCCCGCAGCGGCGCGCGGCTCGCGGGCGGCGAGGATAGGTCGGTGGACAAGCCGACACGCGCCGCCCGCGAGCCGCGACGCTCAAGGCGCGCCGGCTCTTGGACGACGACTTCACCGCCCAGCTGGAGGCCGACCGCGCTGCCTCCGACCTCGCAGACCATGCTCGGAGTGCGC
>NZ_CAUVXO010000454.1:0-1967 GCF_963555865.1 Protofrankia sp. Cr1 | reverse complement strand
GGTGCCCGCACTCACACAGCCGCGACTACGCAGAGCCTTACCCACCCCCTCCCATGGGGTCGCATACCTCTGTACCCCCTCCCTCCTGTGGTGCTACAGGTATCAAAACCCCCTCCATTCTGTGGTGCCGACAGCTAGCATCGATCCGTGCGAGATGACGAACTGCGCCGCATCCTCGCCGACGCGAACCCGTGGTGGGCGAGCGCGGCGGCCGGCACGGACCCGACGGCGTGGACCCGCGCCAACCGCATCCTGCGCGACCGGGCCGGGTACGACCTCGGCTACCGGTCGCGCATCCTCGACGACATCGCTCGCGGTCAGCCTGACGGCAGCCTGACCGTGCTCACAGGGCCCCGACGGGCCGGCAAGACGGTCGCAGTCCTGGACACCGCGGCGCACCTGTGCGCCCACCCCGAGGTGGACCCACGACAGGTGATCTATGCGTCCTGTGACGGCATGGCCGCCCGCGACCTACGGCGATTGATCACGCTGGGACGCGCCCTCACCCGCTCCGTGGACGCACCTGCCCCCCGGCGACGAATATGGCTGCTCGACGAGATCTCCGGGATCACGGGCTGGAGTAGCGTGCTGAAGGCCGCCCGCGACGCCGGCGACTTCGGCGACGACACCGTCGTCGCCACCGGCAGCCGCTGGGTCGGCAATGAGGACGTGCACGGCAACCTGTTCGCCGGCCGGGCCGGTTCCGGCACCGGACACCGCGTCCGCCAGCTCCTGCCGATGGGTTTCCGCGACTACGTCACCGCTACCCACCCTCACCTGCCCCTCCCACCGGTCACCCATCCCGGCGAGCTCGACGGCGCGTCGGCGGCCGACGCGCTGTCCGCCCTCGCGTTCGGCGTCGACGACGTCGACCTCGCCTGGCAGGACTACCTGACCTGTGGCGGTTTCCCCCGCGCGGTCGCCGAACACCAGCGCACCGGCGCCGTCAGCACCGCCTACCTGCGCGACCTGCTCGCCTGGCTGCGTGCAGACGTCGACCCGGACGCGCCGACCGACTCCGTCCCGCTCCTGCTCGCCGGCATCGCCGGACGCATGACCAGCCCCATGAACCTCACCGCGACCGCCGCCGAACTCGGCTACCCCAACCGCGACCTCTTCGAACGCCGCACCATCCGCCTGATCAACTCGCACGCCGCCCTGCGCTGCCGCCAGCGGGCGGACGACGGCCGGGCCGTCACCGGCACCCAGCACAAGCTGTACCTCACCGACCCGATCCTCGCCTGGCTGCCAGCGCTGGTGAGCCCCGGCCTGCCCCGCCCGGACTTCACCGCGCTCAACGAGATGGCCCTCGCCCTCGCCCTCGCCCGCGCCATCGACCAGCAGGACGAGGGACGCTGGATCGCCGACGACACCATCGGTTACGCCCGCACCGGCTCCGGGGCGAGATCGACCTCAGCCCCGTCCGCATCCCCAGCACCGCCGGCCCGACGATGACCACCCCCATCGAATCGAAGTGGATCGACAGCGGCTGGCGCGCCGAAGCCCGTAGCATCAAAGCCAAGTACGGCCACGGCATCCTCGCCACCAAATCCATCCTCGACCTCGACCACCCGGTCAAGGCCGTCCCGGCGCCCATGGTCGCCAGCCTCCTCGGCTGACGCCGGATAGTGCGAAGACGGCCGTTGTGCAGCGTCCCGGAAGCGAATTCGCTCGGAAGGCTACTTGCGCAGACCAAGACGGCGACGCAGGCCAAGCGTCCGGGTGCCCACCGGCCCGGCCCAGGTCCGGGCAACGACCCGCACCACCGGTCCGTCATCGACGACCCGATCGATGAGCACCACAACGAGCTGAGGAAAAACGACCTTCAGGAATTCGGCGTCACACAGCGCTAACAATATCTGCACGGCGACTACCTGTCACCATCGGAGTCTTGGCAGAGCCAACCTAACGGTGTAAGTAATCTTTCTGGGGTTATTTTCGGCCGACGGTCAGGCGTCCATCAAAAG
>NZ_CAUVXO010000453.1:4292-5570 GCF_963555865.1 Protofrankia sp. Cr1 | reverse complement strand
TGGCCGTCGGCGGTGGGGACGGCGCGGATCGTTTCCCTGGTGCGTAGGTCGCCGTCGTCGGTGAGGTAGCGGATGGTCGTCCGGTACGGCAGCGGAAACCCCGGGTGGTCACCGTCCAGTCCAGCGTCCGGGGGAGCAGCGTGGCGGTGACCGCGTGGGCGGGGCTGACGATCCGGTAGCGGTCGGCGGGGTTTTCCAGGCTGTCCAGCACCCAGGGCTGCAGCACCCGGGAGCCGGCCAGCGCCCGCCGGTAGGTTTCCGTTGGCCGGCCGGGAATGTGCACCCGATGGGACGGGGCGGGCCGCCGGCTGTCGTCCGATTCCAGTAGTTCCAGTGGTTCCGGTACCCGGCGGCCGGTTGGTCCGGTGGTGGAGTCCGCCGGTGCGGGCAGGACGGCGCGACCGGACTGGATCGCGGTGTGGACGGTGTCGGGCAGGATCCAGCCGAGGCGGGCTTCCAGGTCCGGGCTGGACACGGTGACCACCATCGCGGTCTGTGTCATCGCCGGGTCCGGGTCGTCGTGCCCGGGTCGTCGGGTCCGGGAACCGGCCGGGTCATCACCGTGCCCGCCGTGACCATCGGGACGGTGCGAGTGTCCCCAGGGCCGACAGTCGCGGCCACCACCCGGACCGTGGATGGTCAGCGTTGACGTCCGTGTCGCGGTCGGTGTCGGCATCCAGGTCGGCGGGTGTGTCGGTCGCGAGGGTGCGCAGCGCCGGGTCCCGGAACCTGGGCGGCGAACGCGGCCAGCAGCCGGGTGACGGTGTCTTTGTCCATGGCCTGGATCCAGCCGACGACGCTGTCCATGCCCAGTCCGGTGCGGGCCGCGGTCCAGAACAGCGCGGCGAGGAGATCCTCGGCGGCGCTGACCCAGAAGCTCATGTCCCCACCAGGGTCACCTCGTGTTGACCGTCATGCCGCCCGTCGGGGTGAAGGATCTCAACGGCTGGTGGCAGCACAATCCCGACGATCTCCATCGGACGTTGACCGCCACCGCCGATCACTTCATCGGGCTTCTTCCACAGGCGGGCCTCTCCGACCCGGGATGGAGCGATCATCCTTGGGGAATGCAGGATGCGGCATTTAGCCCATAAGGCGTCGGTCACGCAGTCTGGGTCTGTACGGTTCCCGGTGATTGTCACGAGTCGGCAAAGATTCTGATGCTGTACCCGGGTGCTATCGATTGCTTCTGGTGGTCATGGGATGCTCGCGATCCGCAGTATGTGTCTTTCGTGATACCTCGGATAAGTCCGGTAGAAGATCGTCGATCGGGGGGGG
>NZ_CAUVXO010000453.1:3375-3900 GCF_963555865.1 Protofrankia sp. Cr1 | reverse complement strand
TATGGACGGCGACGGGCATGATGACGGCTGGACCTGCGACGTGGGTGTTGCGCTGGTCGACCGGGACCCGACCGGGGATGCGGACGCGGACACCGGGGATGACGGGAAGTCCTGGTTGGCGGAGGCCGCCGGTCGGGGCGGCCAGCACCGGCGTACCCGGCGGGCCGCGGTCGTGGAGCGCGGTGAGGAGGCTGTGCGCGCTGCGGTGCGGGCGTTGAGCAGTCAGATCGGTGTGGTCGCCGGGGAGGTGGCCCGCGGTCTGGACGGCCAGGGGCTGGTGGAGGCGGCACCGGGCCGGTTGGGGGTTGATGCGGTCGAGGTGTCCTTCGGCGTGACGTTGACAGCCGGTTCGGGTCAGGCGATCCAGGCGGTGCTCAGTGTCGAGGGCGAGGCGGCGGTGCAGGTGACGGTGTCGCTGACGCGGCGGCCCGCTGCCGCCGCCGGGGCGTAGGCAGCGGGCGTCGTGCTGGCGGGGGTGGGCCGGCTGCTGGTGGACGGGGAACCCGTCGCGGGCAAGGACGCGGT
>NZ_CAUVXO010000453.1:880-2711 GCF_963555865.1 Protofrankia sp. Cr1 | reverse complement strand
CTGGACGCGGCCGTGCTGCGAGTGGATCCGGATCGGGAGTCCCGGCCTGCGCTCGGGCCAGACCGGCTGGCGGCCGTCCTCGACCGGGTGGCGGTGCCGTTGGACATCACGGTGGACCCGCAGGCGCGGGTGCGGGCCGAAGGGTTCCCGGCCAGCGCCGGAAACCCGAATGGACGGGCCTTCTCCGGGGTCATCAGTGACGGGCACGCCCGCCTGCCTGCCGCCCGTGCCTTGGAGCTCTTCCTGGACCAGACGGCGGCGGTGTCGCCGGAGGGTCCCGGTGGGCTCAGCGGCGGGCCTGTCATCCAGCACACGGACCAGAAGGCCGGGTCGGATACGGCCGCTGGCGCGTATGCCGCCGTCGGAGTCATCCGCGGCTTCCCCAAAGGGGAGGAGGCGCGGCAGGCCCGGGGCGGGACGGTCTATGCCAGCCGGGTCGACGATCTGACCGGACGATTTCCGGTGGTGGCGGATGCGGTGGCCCGCCGAGCCCAGCAGCTCCTGGACCAGGCGGGCAATCCACCCTCCGGCACGGCAGGGTCCCTGATCGGACTGCTGCGGGCCGACGCCGCCCTCACCGACTTTCGGGGACGCACCCAGGAACGCGACCAGCTTCATGCATGGTGCGACTCGCCCGCGCCCCGATCGGCCTGGCTGATCGTCGGTTCGGCCGGTCAGGGCAAGACCCGGCTGGCCCGCTGGTTGCTGACCGACCTCGCCGGTTCGGGTGGGTGGCTGACCGCGCTGTTTCGGGGGCCAGGCGATGCGGACCGGCTCGACACGGCGCTGACGGTGGCCGCGCACCTGGGACGCCGTGTGCTCGTGGTAGTCGACTACGCCGCCGAGCACGGGGCGGCCAGCCTGCACCCGCTGCTCGAACGGCTGACCGGCAGCAAGGCGCGGTGGCGGCTGCTGCTGCTGGCCCGTGCCACCGGCGACTGGTGGGACTCCTCCACCGGGGTCCGCCGCACACTCGAAAACGCCGGGACGGAGGTGCGTGACCCGACGCTGACTCTCACCGCACTGGAACCGACTGTCGACGGGCGGAAGGACGCCTTCCACGCGGTCGTGGCCGCGCTGCGGGAACCGGTACGGTCCTTCGCCGAGAGCCACCGGCTGCCGTTCGTCGCGGATCCGCCCGTCCCGTCGCTGGTCCGGGACGAGTTCGGCGCGGCCCTGATGCTGCACGTCGCCGCGGTCTGCGCGCTGTTGCCGGCATCCCGGCCGGGCGAGGACGGCCACCGGTGGCCCGCGCCGGAACGTGGTGCGGACCTCCTCGGCCGGCTCCTCGACCTCGAACGCGACAACCACTGGCTCTACCTGGACGTCGGTGGGCAGAGGCTCTACCGGCCGACCGAGGAGGCGTTTGGCAGCCTCGCCCAGGGGCCTGATGGCTACCGCACGGTCGAAACCGCGGTCGCCGCCGCGACCCTGGCCGGCGCCGCGAACCTGAACGATGCCGTCCTTGTGCTGTGTGCCGCTCTCGACCTCCCCGACCGGCGCCAGGCCACGCGGATCGCCCGCTGGCTGCACGACCTGTACCCGCCCGCGGAGGATCGCAACGGATGGCTGCCGCCGCTGCAGCCGGATCTGCTCGGTGAGGAGCTCGTCGCCCGCGTCATCGGCCAGACGGTGACCGAGGACGGCAACCCGTTAACCACGACGCTGCCATTTCGGATCCTGCAGCAGCCGGCGGGAAGCCAGCCCACCGACGATCAGGTGCGGCGCACGCTCACCGTCCTGAGCCGCGCGGCTCCACGCCACACCCTTCTTGCCCGCCTCCTCGACGGCGCCGGCGGCCCCGGCGGGCCGTCGGACAGCCCTGTCCTTG
>NZ_CAUVXO010000453.1:0-666 GCF_963555865.1 Protofrankia sp. Cr1 | reverse complement strand
CCCGCATCCCGCCTCGGGTTGACCTCACGCCGGTCGAGGCGGGCCTGCCGCACGTCACCACGTCGCTGGGTGCCTTCGCCGTGCAGCTCACCAGCCACCTCCTCCATCGCCACCTCAGCGCCGTCCCTCCCGACCATCGTGTTGAGCGGATCACCGTCAGGGATGGGGCTGAAGCGGCTCGGCTTCAGAACAATCTGGCGGTCCGGCTGTCGGGGGTGGGTCGGCGGGCCGAGGCGCTCGCGCCCGCCACCGAGGCGGTCGACCTCTATCGGCGGTTGGCTGAGGTGGCCCCCGACGCCTACCTGCCCGACCTCGCGATGTCGCTGAACAACCAGGCGGCCTTCCTGTTGGGGGTGGGTCGGCGGGCCGAGGCGCTCGCGCCCGCCACCGAGGCGGTCGACCTCTACCGGCGGTTGGCCGAGGTGGCCCCCGACGCCTACCTCCCCGACCTCGCGATGTCGCTGAACAACCTGGCGGCCTTCCTGTCGGGGGTGGGCCGGCGCGCCGAGGCGCTCGCGCCCGCCACCGAAGCGGCCGACCTCTACCGGCGGTTGGCTGAGGTGGCCCCCGACGCCTACCTGCCCGACCTCGCCGGGTCGCTGACCACTCTGGCGATGTCGCTGTCGGGGGTGGGCGGGCGCGCGGAGGCGCTCGCGCTCGCCACCG
>NZ_CAUVXO010000452.1:2372-5439 GCF_963555865.1 Protofrankia sp. Cr1 | reverse complement strand
CCGGGTCGGCGTCGGCCTGCACGGGCGGGCAGGTGCAGAACAGGTGGCGGTCACCATAGGCACCGTCGATGCGGCGGACCGGCGGCCAGTACTTCGACGTGCGTAGCGACACGACCGGATAGGCCGCGACGGTGCGCGGATACGGATGCGCCCACTCGTCGGCGACCAGCATCGACGCCGTGTGCGGGGCATTGCGCAGGGGGTTGTCATAGACGGGCCAGGTGCCTTTGCCGACCTCGTCGGCCTCCTGCCGTATCGAGATCATCGCATCGCAGAACCGGTCGATCTCGGCCAGGTCCTCGCTCTCGGTCGGCTCGACCATCAGCGTCCCGGGAACCGGGAACGACATCGTCGGCGCGTGGAAACCGTAGTCGACGAGTCGCTTGGCCACGTCTTCCACGGTCACCCCGGTCCGCTTCGTCAATGGGCGAAGGTCCAGGATGCACTCGTGCGCCACCAGACCATCACGCCCGGTGTAGAGGATGGGGAAGTAGGACACCAGCCGGTGGGCGATGTGGTTGGCGTTGAGAACCGCCACCGACGTGGCCTGGCGCAGGCCGTCCGCGCCCATCAGGCGGATGTACGCCCAGGGAATCATCAGGATGCCCGCCGACCCCCACGGCGCCCCGCTGATCGCTCCGATGCCCGTGTGCGGCCCCGCCTCCGACAGCAGCGGATGATTGGGCAGGTAGGGCGCGAGCCGCTCGACCACCGCGACCGGACCGACCCCCGGGCCACCACCGCCGTGCGGGATGCAGAACGTCTTGTGCAGGTTCAGGTGGCTCACGTCCGCACCGAACATCCCAGGCTTGGCCAGCCCCACCAGGGCGTTCAGGTTCGCGCCGTCGACATAGACCAGGCCGCCGCAGGAGTGCACCAGATCGCACGCCCGCGCGATGCCCTCCTCGTAGACACCGTGCGTGGACGGGTAGGTCACCATGAGCGCGGCGAGCCGGTCGGAGTGTGCAGCGGCCTTGGCGGCCAGATCGGCCAGATCGACGTTGCCATCGGCGTCGCAGGCCACCACGACGACCCGCATCCCAGCCATGGCGGCGCTGGCCGCGTTCGTCCCGTGCGCCGACGACGGGATCAGGCAGACGTCACGGGCGGGCGCATCCGGCGGATTGTGGTCACGATGGTAGGCGCGGATCGCCAGCAGTCCGGCGAGCTCGCCCTGGCTGCCAGCGTTCGGCTGGAGCGACACGGCCGCGTACCCGGTGATGGCGGTGAGCCACTCGGTGAGATCACCAATCAGCTCCAGATAGCCGGCGGCCTGGTCCAGTGGGGCGAACGGGTGGATGTCGGCGAAGTCAGGCCAGGTCACCGCCGCCATCTCGGTCGTCGCGTTGAGCTTCATCGTGCAGGATCCAAGCGGGATCATGCCACGGTCGAGCGCCAGGTCCTTGTCCGCGAGACGGCGTAGATAGCGCAGCATGGCCGTCTCGGACCGGTGCTGATGGAACACCGGGTGACTGAGATAGCCGGTGGTACGCGACAGCTCCGCCGGAATCGCCATGTCGGCATCGGTGCCGCCATCCGGGCCGGCGCCGCCGCCGGGCTCCAGTGCGGCTGCCAATCCAGCTGGCAGCCCAGGTGGCAGTCCAGCTGGCAGTCCGGATACCAGCGCTGGGCCCGCTGCGGCGCTGACATCCGGACCGGGCATCGTGGGATGCGCGGGCAGCGGCAACGCCGGGACGCCGAACGCCGCCCACACGGCGTGCAGGTCCGCATCCAGCGTCGTCTCGTTGCAGGAGACACCGACGTGGTCGGCATCGACCAACCGGAGGTTCAGCCCACCGGCGAGCGCCGCGGCGAGGACCTGCGCCGCCCGGGACGGCACGAACGCGAGCACGGTGTCGAAGAAGTAGTCGTGGACGACCTGGACGCCACCGGCACGAAGTCCGGTGGCAAGGCGGACCGCGTGGTCGTGCACCCGCTCGGCGATCGCGGTCAGGCCGTCGGGACCGTGATAGACGGCGTACATCGACGCCAGCACCGCCGGCAGCACCTGCGCCGTGCAGATGTTGCTGGTCGCCTTCTCCCGGCGGATGTGCTGCTCACGGGTCTGGATGGCGAGCCGATAGGCACGATGGCCGTCGGCGTCCACCGACACACCGACAAGCCGGCCCGGAAGCGACCGCTCCAGACCGTCACGGACGGCGATGAAACCGGCATGCGGGCCGCCGAAGCTCAGGCCCAGGCCGAACCGCTGCGTGCTGCCGACCGCGATGTCCGCACCGAGCTCGCCCGGTGGGGTGAGCAGGGTCAGCGCCAGCGGATCGACCGCGACCGCGACGACGATCCCGCGGTCCCGCGCCTGCTCGACCACGGTGCGCGGGTCCCGCAGGGCACCCTCGGCGCCCGGGTAGGCGAGCAGGACGCCGAACGCCGACTCGGCGAGGTGCTCGGGCAAGACGGTTGACAGATCCGCGACCACCACGTCGATGCCGAGCGCCTCGGCGCGGGTGCGGACCACCGCGATCGTCTGCGGCAACGTGTCCTCATCCACGATGAACCTCGGACCCAGCCCCTTGGTTGCCCGGCGGGCGAGCTGCATGGCCTCGGCCGCCGCGGTCGACTCGTCCAGCAGCGAAGCCCCCGCCACATCCAGGCCAGTCAGATCTGTGATCATCGTCTGGAAGTTCAGCAGCGCCTCCAGCCGTCCCTGGGAGATCTCCGGCTGGTACGGCGTGTATGCGGTGTACCAGGCCGGATTCTCCAGAACGTTGCGCTGGATCACCCCGGGCATCACCGACGGGTGGTATCCGAGACCGATCATCGACGGCACCCGGCGGTTGCGGCTGCCGAGGCGACGCAGCTCCGCGAGTACCTCCGGCTCGCTCACCGCGGGAGGCAGGTCAAGCCCGCTGTCGCGGATCACCGCCGGCACAGTGGCCGCGGTAAGGGCCTCCAGGCTGGCGTAGCCGAGCTCTGCCAGCATCGTCTGACGCTGATCGACGTCCGGACCGATATGGCGGTCCACGAAGGTGACCATCTCACCGGTCACCGACCCGGCCGGGTACGCGGCGGGTTGCGCCGCCCGTGCCGGGCCCGGCCCGGATGCTGG
>NZ_CAUVXO010000452.1:1393-1918 GCF_963555865.1 Protofrankia sp. Cr1 | reverse complement strand
GACCCGGATACTGCCGACTCGGATACTGCTGGCCCCGACGCCGGTGGGACGGGCGACAGCGAGACGGTTGATCGTGATGTCGAGGAACCGCCTGCGGATGAGGGAGGGTTCGTAGGCACGGTCGAAGCGCTCCAGAGGTCGGGCAACTCGGCGGACCTCGCCGGTCGCGGCTGACCTCCCCCTCTGTACATATGCCTGAGAGTTTCACCCGCCGCAGCCGGCCGATGGACCGGTGCGCCTGGCTTTCACCGTCGGCGGGACGCCTGCGGCGTCCGCTTTCCAGAGCTGCCTGACCCGGCGGTTGCTTCGGCCTGAGAGTTTATGGGGAGATCTTGCTCCTTCGGCGCCACGGGCTGGCATGCCGTGGACTCTCCCGCACAGGTGTGAGCGGCATCAATGTGCAGTTGTGTAACTACGCGGTAGTCGTTCAGGAGTCATGCGGTTGGGCAGCCAAGCCGATCCTAGGGTTTCCCGTGACCCGTCGCCACAGGCAGTCGGAACAATTCATACAAAATAGCTTGGATG
>NZ_CAUVXO010000452.1:0-719 GCF_963555865.1 Protofrankia sp. Cr1 | reverse complement strand
CCTGATTGCCTGTTCAGAGGACTGCACGGATGTCGGTCTTCGCGAAGTCGTCGCCGATGTAGAGCAGCGGCTCATCGACAACACGGGCAATCGCATAGGTCAAACAATCGCCGAAGTTCAACCCGGCGGGATGACGCCGGCGACCATAGCGGGTGAACGCTTCGACCGCGACCTTCCAGTGTTCCGCGTCGAACGAGATTTCTGTCATGCCCGCCTCGTCAACCAGTCGCGCGAGCAGCGTCCGACCGAGCACCCCGAGACGAGACGTCAGGACCAGACCGGTCTCGGCGAGAGTCGGAGTGCCGACGCCGATGAAGTCACCCCTGCCGAACGCCCCGGCCAGGGCATCCAGCAGGACCTCATAGTCAGGCTCTCGCAGCAGGACAGCTACCAGAGCCGAACTGTCGACGATCACAGGCCATCCGGTCCGTAGCCGAGGATCTCCTCGCGTTCATCCCGGGTGAGCGGCACCCCACGTTGATCTGTCGGTATCTGCGGCCACGCCTCCTCCAGCAAAAAGTGACGTAGGTGCCGCTCGCGGCGGCTCTCCGCTCGCAGCAGCGCCATGCGGTCCCGGCGTTCGACCAACGCCACCCGGACCGCCTGGGTCTTCGTCTCGTTCGCAAGAGCCGCGATCTCCGTCGCGAGTCGCTCGGTCTCAGCATCCTTGATGTTCAATGCCATGGTGTAAAGGTACCACGATGGTGGAAAGCAACCCA
>NZ_CAUVXO010000451.1:0-4316 GCF_963555865.1 Protofrankia sp. Cr1 | reverse complement strand
CGCAGCAGGGGGTCCGCGACATCGACGCCTACCGCGAGACCTGGCCGCCGTTGAATCCGCCGCCGGGCGCTGCTGTGACCAGGCCGATTTCTCCGGCGGTGATGGCCAGGCGTTTGTCGTATGTCACAAAGGCGCTGATCGTCTTTCCGGACGCGACGAGCTGGTCCGCGGTGGCCAGGTGGATGGCGTCCAGTGACCGCAGGTGGGGGAACGGGTAGGCGCCCGCGGTGGCTCGGATGGCGTCGTCGATGTCGAGGCGGTCAAGATGGGCAAGGACGCTTGGCACCGCTGCCAGCCGTGCCGGTTCCTCCCGGCGTAACGCCCGTGGGACTTCGACTTCGGCGAGTTTGGAGGTGATCACATGCTCGGTCTGCCGAGAGTTGAGCCATTCGGTCAGCTCGTCGCTCTCCAACTCGGGTCTGATCAGCTTTACGATCGCGGAGGTGTCCAGATAGATCACCAGCGTTCCTCGTCACGGAGTTGTCGGATCAGCGCACCGGCTTCCAGGCCATTGATCAGTGGGCCCTGCGGTGCGATGAACGGGCCGGTGACGGTGGCTGGGGCGACCTTGCCCGCTGCGATCAGGTCGTCCAGTTCCCCGGGGGTTGCCGGCACGATTCGGCCGATCACCTTGCCGTGTCGGGTGATTTCGACGGTCTCGCCGTGTTCGACACGCGCCAGGACGCCTGCGGTGTCCTGATTGAGCACCCGCACGGGTACCTGTTCCATGAACCCAGTGTAGTACATGGGTAGTACATGGGTAGTACTGCATCGACGTCATGGTGGCGGAGCGGGCGATCTCCATTCCGGGCGATCTTAGGCGTGCGACGCCGTGGCGTTGTTTGTCCTGCACATCGACTGTGGTCCTCCTCGAGCTGGCGGATAGCCGCGACAGGACGTCCTGCCACAATCTGCTACCTTCGCGAACATGATCCGAGCGTCGTCGCAGCTACCCGGTACCGTGGTAAAGGTCCGGTACCGCTGGTCTGCGGGTGGCTGTCAGGGGTCATCCGGATGCCAGGAGTGTCCGCGGCGCACGGCACGATGTGGTCACGACGCTGGAGTGGGATGCCGGTGAGAGCACCACCGTCGCAGGTGTGGGTCCAGTCGTTGGGGGAGCTGCTCGACTCTCCACCCGTCCCCGAGAGCGGCCATCCGTGGACAGGACGCGGGACGACGCCGTTGGCCGTCGAGCTGAGTTTCGCCGCGTATCCGTCGGCCGGCGCCGCCACCACCGAGTTGGGCCTGAAGGTGACCGCTCGGCTGGTCAAGCCGGGAAAGAACGGCTGGGTCGCCGCCGTCGGGTGGGACGAGCTGAATGCGTCGTACAAGGTCGGTGAGTTCTCCCCGGCGCAGGTCCAGGTGCTGCAGGAGATGTTCGCCCTGTACAGGGCCCGACAGGACCGGTACGACTACTCGTACTACTCTCACAGCGGGCCGAAGCGGCTCGACCTTTCCGCATTCGGGAGCCACCAACTCTGGCCGATGCTCGACGCGGCCGCGGCGGTCGGCCTCCGGTTCGTCCACGCGAGGAAGAAGCTCGGCGACGTGGACCGTTACGGCCTCGCCGAACTGTGTGTGGACGTGATGCGCGACGCGAGCTCGGAATCCTTGATCGTCGCACCCCTGCTTCGCATCGAAGGGTCGGCCGAAGCCGAGGCCGCGGTGTTCTCGTTCA
This sequence comes from Protofrankia sp. Cr1, assembly GCF_963555865.1. NCBI lineage: Bacteria > Bacillati > Actinomycetota > Actinomycetes > Frankiales > Frankiaceae > Protofrankia > Protofrankia sp. Cr1. The sequence goes on along the minus strand of NZ_CAUVXO010000451.1, from coordinate 2,638 downwards.
TCGGCGGCGACGGCCACGGTGTCATCTACGTCGATCGGGCGGAGATCCGGGCGTCTGAGGACCACCGCGACTGGCACGTGCGGCTTGCTCGTCTCGTCGAGCCGGTGCCGCCGGCGCTGCAGCGGATGGCGGTCGGGAACCGGAGCCTGGAGGTCCCAGCTGTCGAGGAGGACCGGTTCCGGACGGAGTTCTACCCGCGGTTGCGCCGGCTGGCCCCGGTGCTGTCCCGTGACGGGTCGTTCGTACCGCCGGAGGTGGTGCCGCCGACCCTGGTGCTGCGTGCCGCCTACGGTGATGACCACGACCTCGACCTCAACGTGGAGTGGGAGTATGACCTCGGCGGCCGGCGGATACGCGTACCGTTGCGCGACGCGGCGCCGGAGGGATTCCGGGACCCGCGCCAGGAGCGGGATGCGCTGGCCGCGCTGGACCTGCCCCCCGATGCGGCGGCCGTGCTCTGCGTCGGGCCGGGGCTCGCAGGCGAGGAGCTGACCGCGGAGCTGACCCCGGAGCTGACCCTGCCGTCGCGGGTGCGGCTGCGCGGTACCGACACGATGCGCGTGACGACGGAGCTGCTTCCGTGGCTGGCGGGGCGTCCCGGGGTTGTCGTCGAGGTCAGCGGCGAGCCTGTCGACTACCGGGAGGCGGGCGACTCGCTGCGTATCGGCCTGTCGACCGATGACGTGGTGGGTGAGACCGACTGGTTCGACCTCGGGGTCACCATCTCCGTGGAAGGTCGTCAGGTGCCGTTCGCGGACGTCTTCCTGGCGCTGGGTCGGGGCCAGTCGCACCTGCTCCTCGCCGACGGCGCCTATTTCAGTCTGGACAAGCCCGAGCTGCAGGCTTTGCGGCGGCTGATCGAAGAGGCGCGGGCGCTGCAGGACCGACCCGCCGGTCAGCTGCGGATCAGCAGGTTCCAGGCCGGGCTGTGGGACGAGCTGGCCGAGCTCGGCGTGGTCGAGCGCCAGGCGCACTCATGGCGCCAACAGGTGACGGGGCTGCTGTCGCTGAGCGCGGTGGATCAGTATGAGCCGCCTTCGACGCTCGCGGCGACGCTGCGGCCGTACCAGCTCGAGGGTTTCCGCTGGCTGGCGTTTCTGTGGCAGTACCAGCTGGGTGGGGTGCTCGCCGACGACATGGGCCTGGGCAAGACGCTGCAGACGCTGGCGCTGGTCTGCCACGCGAAGCAGGTCGCCCCCGAACTCGCGCCGTTCCTCGTCGTCGCGCCGACGAGCGTCGTGGCGAACTGGGCCGCGGAAACGGCACGGTTCGCACCCGGTCTGCGGACAGTGACGATTTCTGACACGGAGCGACGCCGCGGCGACCCTCTCGAACAGGCGGTGTCACGCGCAGACCTGGTCGTCACCTCGTACACGCTGTTTCGGCTCGAGTATGACAAGTACGCGGACCTCCCGTGGTCCGGTCTGGTTCTCGACGAGGCCCAGGTCGTCAAGAACCACCAGTCAAAGGCGTACCAGTGCGCTCGACTGCTTCCGGCGACTTTCAAACTGGCCGTCACCGGGACCCCGATGGAAAACAACCTGATGGAGCTGTGGTCGCTCCTGTCGGTCACCGCGCCAGGTCTGTTCCCGAGCCCGACACGATTTCGTGACTACTACGCCCAGCCCATTGAAAAAGAGCACGACGCCGAGCTGCTCGCGCAGCTTCGCCGGCGGATCCGACCGCTGATGACGCGCCGGACCAAGGAGCAGGTCGCGCCCGAGCTTCCACCGAAGCAGGAACAGGTTCTCGAGGTGGACCTGCATTCGCGGCACCGGAAGCTGTACCAGACCCACCTGCAACGGGAACGGGAGAAGGTTCTGGGCCTGGTGACGGACATGAACAGGAACCGCTTCACGATCCTGCGTTCGTTGACCCTGCTACGCCAGCTCAGCCTGCACGCCGGACTCGTGGACGACGGTCATGACGACATTCCGAGCGCCAAGATCGACGCCCTGCTCGGTCAGCTCAGCGACGTCATCGACGGCGGCCACCGGGCCTTGGTCTTCAGCCAGTTCACCAGATTTCTCGGTAAGGTACGCGACCGGTTGTCCGCCGTCGGCGTGGAATACTGTTACCTCGACGGCAGGACCCGTAACCGACCGGCAGTGCTCGAACGGTTCAAGACGGGGTCAGCCCCGGTGTTCTTCGTCAGCCTGAAAGCCGGCGGATTCGGTCTGAACCTCACCGAGGCCGACTACTGCTTTCTGCTCGACCCGTGGTGGAACCCCGCAACCGAGGCGCAGGCGGTGGACCGCACACACCGTATCGGGCAGACCAAGAACGTCATGGTCTACCGACTCGTCGCCAAGGACACCATCGAGGAGAAAGTGATGGCGCTGAAGGCCAGGAAAGCCGAATTGTTCTCCAGCGTCATGGATGATGGCGACGCGTTCGGTTCGAGTCTCGACGCGGACGACGTCCGGGCGCTCTTCTCCTGACCGTCCACGTAGATCGCATCGGGCCCGATGACGGCGAGCGGTTACGCGGCGTCCGCCTGGCGGCGCTGGCCGATGCGCCCGGGTCCTTCTGGCAGACCTTGGCGGATGAGAGCGCCCGTCCTCGTGCGGACTGGCGGGCTCGCGCGCGGCGCAACGCCGCAGGTGATGCGCACGCGACGTTCCTCCTGGAGCGGGGG
>NZ_CAUVXO010000450.1:0-4320 GCF_963555865.1 Protofrankia sp. Cr1 | reverse complement strand
CGAGGGCGCTCAGCCGTACGGCGAGGTTGTAGGCCGAGTTGAGGGTGTCGAGGTGGTCGGGCCCGAGGACGCGGCGGCGGCGGGCGAGGGTGTCCTCGCCGAGTTCGCGGGCGGTCTCGTGGTCGCCCAGGGCGCTCAGCAGGATGCCGAGGTTGTTCGCCGAGTTGAGGGTGTCGGGGTGGTCGGGCCCGAGGGTTCGGCGGCGCCGGGTGAGGGTGTCCTGGTACAGGTCGCGGGCGGCGTGACGGTCGCCGAGCTCGGCGAGGTCGACGGCAAGATTGTGGGCCGAGTTGAGGGTGTCGGGGTGGTCGGGCCCGAGGGTTCGGCGGCGCCGGGTGAGGGTGTCCTCGTCGAGTTCGCGGGCGGCTTGATGGTCACCGAGGGCGCTCAGCCGGATGGCGAGGTTGTTCGCAGCATCCAGGGTGTCGGGGTGGTCGGGGCCGTGAGTCCGCAGTAGGCGAGCGAACACGCCCTCGGTGGATTCGGGGGTGTCCAGGCGCTCGCCTTCGGGCTGTTTCTCCGTCGCATCGTCGCCGGCGACGGTCGTGGGCTCGGCGACGGCGAGGGCGGGGGTGACGAGGGTGTGGGCGGTGACGAGGGTGTGGGCGACCGTCGGCACGTCGGCGGCTGGCGGCTGCTCGGCGGCGTGGCGGACGGCGTCGTCGAGGTGCAGCGGCAGGCCGGCTCGGGTGATCCAGCCCGTGCCGTAGGCCGCGGCCGTGGCGAGGGCGAGGGCGAGGGCGAACGCGGCGGCGTCCGGGTGGCGGGCGGCTGGGTCCTTCTCCAACGCGTGCAGCACCACCTGGGCGACCGGTGCGGGTACCCCGACCATGGGCGGGGCGGGCTCGGTCAGCTGCCTGCGCCACAGTATGTGCAGTGGCTGTTTCGGGTCGAATGGCGGCCGGCCGGCCAGGAGCTGGTAGAGCACGATGCTCAGCGAGTACAGGTCGGTCGCCGGGCACAGCCGGCCGCCCTCGATCTGTTCGGGCGCCATGTAGACCGGCGTGCCGGCGACTTTGCTGGCGGTGGTCGCCGACCCCTCGAACAGCTTCGCGATGCCGAAGTCGCCGACCTTCACCGTCCCGTCCGTGGCGAACAGGATGTTGTCGGCCTTGACGTCGCGGTGCAGCACACTGTGGTCGTGAGCGTGGCTCAACGCCGCGGCCACCGCCAGGCCCACCGCACACGCCTGTTCCGGCGTCAGCGTGCCCCGCCGCCGGGTCAGCGTGCCCCCGGCCAGCAGCTCCATCACCACGAGGCACAGGTCGTCGGCCTCGATGTAGTCGTAGACCCGGACCACATGCGGATGATCCAGTCCGCCCAGCACCCGCGCCTCGGCGGCGAAGTCGATCCGCTCGCCTTCGGCCGTCTCGGCTGGGATCACCTTGATCGCCACCGGTCGGCGCATCCGCCGGTGCTCTGCCTTCAGCACCAGCCCGAACGCCCCCGAGCCCAGATACTCGCCGAGGACGTAGTTGGGCACCGCCGCGGCAACCCGCGCCCGCTCGATAATCACCAAACGCTCCGGCAGCCCGGTCGTGTTGTTGGCCGTCCTGTTGGCCGTTCTGTCGTCACGACCCGGATCATCACAGCATCACCATGGTGGAGCCAGCTTAGAGCGCCCCAGGACCCCGGAACATCACGGATTGCCGGGACTGCCTGCCATCTCGGCTGGGTGGCCTTCCATCCGATGTGGCCTTTCATCCGATCCCGACCGGCACCAAATCTCCCGCGCGGGTAGCGACCTGACACGTGCGATGAACGGACTCGGCGGATCTGGCCCGCTGGAAGATCCTCAATCGTCTGGTCACGGCGGACGACGTCTGCAAATGTTTGCGAGAAAATGCCCCGTGGCCCCCCGTCGCTGTTCTTCTGTATAGCCTGGACGAGGCTTTGGGTGAGAGCCTTGCGACGGATACCGACGGTCATCACCCTCCGGTAACATCTCGTATCTCTCCGTGGAGATTGTGGTGGAGGTGTAGCGCTCACCTACCCGGCCGAAAATCTGTCGCCTAGGTTCTGGAGCTGGCGGCGGAAGTCTGCGCGCGATAACGAACATCTGGATCTGTGCTGCCGGAGGTCTCACGTATGGACTTGTTGTGCGAGGGGCAGGTCATCCGGGATACCTGCACGGTTGACCGGCTGCTGGGCAGGGGGGCTTTTGCCGAGGTCTACCGGGTCGATCACCCGTATCTGGGCCGGCAGGCGATGAAGGTCTTCCGGCAGGTAGGAATGTCCGGGGAACAGGTGCATGACGCACTCGGCGAGGCGATGCTGTTGTCCGGCATGGGTCACCTCAACATCATCCGCGTGTTTGAGGCGAACACCGTCGAGACGGACAACGGGGTCTACGCATACTTCACCATGGAATACGTGGCCGGCGGTACCCTGCACGATTTCTGGTCGTCGTACGGCGACGGGTTCGTGCCCATCCCGACCGCGGTGGACGTCATGCGGCAGATATCGCGTGGGCTGGCGGTCGCCCATCGGAAGTCCCCGCCGATCGTCCATCGGGACATCACGCCGCAGAATATACTGGTCGGCTACGACGGGGACGGTCTGCGCGTGCGGATCAGCGATTTCGGCCTCGCCAAGAAGGTCAGTGCCCTGACCCTGCTGGCCAGCTCCCAGGGAACCATCGCTTTCATGGCGCCGGAGACCCTGCTCCACCCGCATCTCGCGTCGGTGCCGGGGGACGTCTGGGCTCTGGGCGCGGTGTTCTACCTGTTGCTGACCGACCGGCTTCCATATCCGATGCGCTCCGCCGGCGACCCGATCACGGCCGCCTGGAACACGGGCACGCTCGTGCTGCCGGGCGAGCTGCGGTACGCGGTGGACGGAACACTGGACGCAATCGTCGCCCGGGCGCTGTCCTATAACCCGGCGAAGCGTTACCCGTCGGCCGCCGAGATGCTCGCCGACCTGGATGCGTGGCAGCCAGAGAGCCCGGCGGCGCCGCGGCCGCGAGAGAAGGAACCCGGGCCGGCCGGGGAGATCGCCGCGGGCAAGAATGTGCTCGGTCGGTCATCGTCCGCGGATGAGGCCGCGGCGCTGGGGATGGCTCGCCAGGCGGTGGCCCTCGCCACCACGGGCCAGTGCGACAAGGCCGCCGATCTGATGGAGGAAGCCTTCAACAAATGGCCCGGGCTACGTGATCAGTACGTGTCACGGATCAGGCTGTGGCGCAAGGGGGTGACGATGTGACGACCCAGGGCACCGACGCCGACCCGCTGCAGCGGGTGTCTGCGCAGATCTACCGACAGAACGCCTTCCGGGTGACCGGCCTGGCACTCTCGTCCACCGGACGGGAGATCAGACGGATGGCCGACAGGCTCGCCGTTATCGAGAAGACCGATGGGCAGTTGCCGACCTCGGACATCCTGCCGCTGGCGCCGGCCCCGTCTGCCGGGGACATCCGCGCCGCTCTCGACCGGTTGGGCGATCCCCGCCAGCGGCTGGTCGACGAGTTCTTCTGGTTCTGGCCGGCGCAATCGGGCGGTCCGCAGGACGCAGCGCTCGCCGCCCTGGCCGCCGGCGATCCGGACGCCGCGGTCCGGCACTGGACCACCGCGGCGCAGAACAGCGACCTGACGGTGCCCGCGGACGCCGCGAGCGCAGTCCACAACCTCGCGGTGCTCGAGCACGTACGGGCACTCGACGCCGAACTGGCCGCCGACACCGCGCAGCCCGACTGGGTGTCGGTCTACCGCCGTTGGGGGCTCGTCCTGAGCGACGACCGGGTCTGGGACAGCCTGGTGGCGCGCATCAGACACGCCGCCAACGCCCGGCTCGACGAAAGCCTCGCCGCCCGGATTCGCGCGGCGCTGCCTAGCGCGTTGCTGAGGATCGGTGCCGAGATCGTCGTCGCCGCCATCGCGGCCGACGATATCGGTCGGGCCGAGAGGCAGCTGGCGGCGATGCGCGACGCACAGCTGGGGGACACGGCCCGGGATGCGCTCGACGCCGCCCTGCGCGCGGCCGGCGCGCCCTGGGCCGACCAGATCGGCCGGCTCTGCGACGACGTCGTCCAGGTGGCCACCGACACTCAGAAGAATGGTCTGGACCAGGCCGAGCGCATCCTCGCCGATTCCGCGGGGCCGCTCGAACGGCTTGATCTCCTGCTGCCCCCCGAGGAGCTACGCGGGCCCGCACGCACGACAAGGTCGCCCTCGACACGCTGCGTTGCGTGCTGTGTTTCGACCAGACCCGGGACCTCTCGGACACCGCCGACGCCGACGCCGGTACCGCCCGCGACCACATGCGGATGACCGACGTGCTCACCCGGGCCGAGCGGACGGCGGCATCCGAGGCCATCGGGGA
>NZ_CAUVXO010000449.1:0-4332 GCF_963555865.1 Protofrankia sp. Cr1 | reverse complement strand
CCATCACCCAGACCCATCGTGAGATAGCACATGCCTGCCGTGAGACCGCCGCGGCCGGCACTGATACGCCAGCGCCACCGCTGACCGGTAGGGAGATTCTCGATCGCGCCCGGGCGATTGCGCCGCGACTGCGGGAGCGCTCCGCGGACATCGAGCGGGAGCGGCGGCTGCCCGCGGACGTGGTGGAGCTCCTGCGCGGCACCGGGGTGTTCCGGATGGGCTTCGGGCACAGGTGGGGTGGTCCCGAGACGTCCTCCGTGGAACAGACCGAGGTCATCGAGGCGCTGTCCTACGGCGACGCAGCCGCCGGTTGGTGCGCGATGATCGGTTCGGACACCGGGCTCTACGCCGCGTTCCTGGACGAGTCCGTGGCGAGGGAGATGTTTCCCAGCCTGGATATGATCACCGCTGGGCTGCTGTTCCCAACCGGGCACGCCGAGCGCGTCCCCGGTGGCTACCGGCTCACCGGTCGCTGGCAGTTCGGTAGTGGGATCACTCACAGCGACTGGGTGATCTCCGGAGCGTTCATCTACCGCGACGGCCGACCGGACCCGAGCCCGTCCGGCGACCCGCACGACTCGCGGCTGATGATGGTGCCGCGCGGGCAGGTGGAGGTCGTCGACACCTGGTACACCACCGGCCTGGCGGGCAGCGGAAGCTGCGACTACACGATCACGGACATCTTCGTCCCCGAGGAACACACCCTCGTCTTCGGTAGCGTGCGCAACGGCAGCGGGGCACTTGCCCAGCCGGAGGTGCACATGCGCAACATGCCCGGCGTGCCACTGGGCATTGCGCGGGCCGCGCTCGACCATGTCCGCGAGATCGTCGCCACTCGGGTACATCCGGTCAGCGGCGCCGCGGCCGACGACTACCGCATGCAGGTCACCATCGCCGACTGCGAGGCCGACTTCGTCGCCACCCGAAGCGGGGTGTACGCCAGCATGCAGCGCCAACACGAGGTGCTGGCCGCCGGAGGAAGCCTCGACGATCTCACCCCGGACGAGCGTGCCGCACTGCCGCTGTCGCGCCGGCACGCCTTCCGGACGGCGCGGTCGATCGTGGGCCGGCTCTACGACCTTCTTCAGACCAACTCGATCTACCGGCCGTCTCCGCTGGACCGCTGGCTGCGCGACACGAACACGATGTGCCAGCACGTTGTCGCCCAGGATCGGATCCTGCAATCGGCCGGCGCCTATCTGTTGGGCGGCAGGCCTGGTTTCCCGCTTTGCCTGGGCATCGCCAGCTGAATTCGGCGGCAATTGATTGTTCCGCCTGGACCTGAATGGCAGTCAACTCACGGTTCTGTTGAAATCGGTCCCATTGATGCCGGATGTGCACTGGTGGCCGTATGCGAGAAACCGTCGTCATCAGTCACCTCATCGTGAATGGAGAAGATATGCGATCACTGTCACTTCGAACTGCCGCCGTCTTCGCGGTGCTCGCCGCGCTGCTCGGCGCGTGCGGCAAGACCGACACCACTACCAGCACCGCTGGACCTGTCAACACCGCCGGTACGGTCAGCACCGCCAACAGTGATGCGATCATCAGCTACAACGAAACCGAACCGGAGAACCCGCTCATCCCCGGAAATACGACGGAGGTCGGCGGCATCGGTGTCCTCGGCGCCTTGTTCAAGGGCCTTGTGGAGTATGACGCGAAAACCGCCGCGCCGCGCAACTCCGTCGCCGCATCCATCCAGACGAACGATGCGAAGGTCTATACGATCAAGCTTAAGCCCGGGTGGACCTTCCACGACGGAACGCCGGTCACCGCGAGGAGTTTCGTCGACGCCTGGAACTACACCGCGTATTCCCCGAACGAGATGCAGGGTGCGAACTACTTCTCGCACATCGAAGGTTTCGGTCAGGTGAACAACGCAACGGCGGACGGTAAGCAGCCGGCCACGCTGCCCCCGGCAAAGGAGATGTCGGGCCTGAAGGTCGTTGACGACCGCACCTTCGTCGTGACCCTTTCCGCGCCGTTCTCCACGTTCGCCACCCAGCTCGGCTATGCGGCCTTCTTCCCGTTGCCTGCAAGCTTCTTCGCCGACAGAAAAGCCTTCGAGGCCCATCCGGTCGGCAACGGCCCCTTCCAGTTCGTGTCCTACACGAAGGGCAAGAACATCCTCGTGCAGCGCTACGACAATTTCGCCGGGGAGAAGCCGCACATCGACGGCATTGATTTCCGATTCTACCCGAACCTGGACGACGCCTACGCCGACGTTTTGGCGAACAAACTCGACTACCTCTCGTTCACACCGTGGTCGTCAACGGTCAACAACAAGATCAAGACTGATCTTCCCGACACCCGCCGCGTTGCCTACAAGTACCTCGGATATCAGGCGATCGCCTTCCCTCTCTACGACAAGCGCTTTGCCGACCCGAACCTGCGGCGGGCCATTTCGATGGCCATCGACCGGGTTGATCTCATCAAGAAGGTCTTCAACGGTGCTCGGACGCCGGCCGACGGCCTGGTAGCGCCGAATGTCCAGGGCCATGTCGACAACCAGTGCGGGGAACTGTGCACCTACCAGCCTGAGAAGGCCAGGCAACTGTTCGATGCGACCGGTTTCCAGGGACCGATCGTGCTCACCTCCAATGTCGACTCCGCCAACCAGCAGTGGATGGAGGTGACGTGCGCGTCGATCCAGAAGGCGCTTGGCCGGGAATGCACATTCGTGTCGGTGCCGACGCTCGGTGCGTTGCGTAAGAAGCTCAATGACCACACGATGGACGCGATCTACCGTTCCGCCTGGGTAGCTGACTACCCGTCGATCGAGAATTTCCTCAACCCGTTGTTCAAGACCGGTGGCTCGTCCAATGTCGGTCAGTATTCCAACCAGGCGGTCGATGCACTGCTCACCCGTGCCGACGAGGCGCCGTCGGAGCAGGAAGGCGAGCAGCTGTACCAGCAGGCTGAGCGGCTCGTACTGCAGGACATGCCGACGATCCCGATCTGGTTTCAGAGTGCCACGGCCGCATGGTCCTCGCGGTTGCACAACGTGGTCCCCACCCAATTCCGTGAGCTCGATCTGACCAGCGTCACGGTGTCCTAGAAAGGCTCGGGGCCAAGGGCCGCGCGACAAAATCAATGATCGCGCGGCCCTTGGCCAGCCGACCCACTCCGCGAATTGCCGGCCCCGCCCGATCATCGATGTCGATCAACGGTTTCGGCACATCCAACCTGCGACGAACCCGACCAACAAACCATCAGGTGGAAATATGACTGACCAAGAGATCGACGTACTGGCGATCGGAGCGGGGCCGGCGAACCTGGCGCTCGCGGTGGCAATCGAGGAGTCCGGTTCGCGCGAGCTGGCCGAGAGCACCCTGCTGCTGGAGCAGTACCCGGACGTCAAGTGGCAGCGGAATCTGTTGCTTCCGTGGGCGCGCAGCCAGGTCTCGTTCCTCAAAGACCTGGTGACCCTGCGCAACCCGCGGAGCCGGTTCTCTTTTCTGAGCTTTCTGCACGAACGCGGACGTCTTGACGAGTTCGTGAACCTGGGCACCTTCAACCCGTACCGCTGGGAGCTCTCGGAGTACCAGCAGTGGGTTGCCGACTCCTTGGACCATGTGGGCATTCGCTACGGCGCCCGCGGCGAGATCGTTGAACCGCGACGCGCGGGTGACGGTACGATTATCGGCTGGACCGTGACCCTTGCCGACGGCGACCGGCTGCATTGCCGCGATCTCGTCATCGGCACCGGCCGCGACCCACACATCCCCGATGTCTTCCACAACCTGCCGCCGGACCGGGTGATCCACAGTACCCAGTACTGCACGCGCATCGCCGAGCTGGCCACTGACCGACCCATCCGGCCGGTGGTCGTGGGCGGCGCCCAGAGCGCGGCCGAGATGTTCATGGCCCTGCACAACGACCTGCCGTTGAGCACGCCGACGATGGTGTTGCGGTCGATCGGTCTGGCGAATTACCAGACCAGCAAATTCGTCAACGAGCTGTTCTTCCCGTCCTTCATCGATGATTTCTACAACGCCGGCGCCGAGGTACGCCGGCAGATTCTCGACGAGATGCACCTGGCGAACTACGCTGGCCTGGCTCCGCCCTTCCTCGATGAAATCTACTCCATGCTTTACCAGCAGAGGATGCTGGGGCGCCGGCGGTCCGCCGTGCAGGCCATGACCGAGGTCGTCGATGCGCGTGTCGACGGCGATGATGTGCTGCTGGAGCTGCGGGATCGCCGGAGCGGCAAGGTCGATCCACTACGCTGCGATCTGGTGCTGCTGGGTACCGGCTATGAGCCGCGGATGCCCGCGCTGATACGTGACCTCGCCGACCGGGTCGATCTGGCCGATATCGCGGTGAGCAGGC
>NZ_CAUVXO010000448.1:2931-4697 GCF_963555865.1 Protofrankia sp. Cr1 | reverse complement strand
GATCCACCTGTTCTACCCGCAGCTCACGCCCGCCGCCGCGGCCGACGTCGTCGTCGCCCACCCCGGCAGCGCCAACGGCACCGCCCCACCTGACGGCACCGTACCGGCCACCCGATCGGCCTCGAGAAGTGCGTCCCATGACTGACAACAGCGACCCGGCCAGCGGATTACCGGCCATGGACCCCGCGACCCGCCGCCAGGTGCAGGCCACGCCCCGCCGGCTGGCCTACGACTACGACTACGACTACGAAACATGCGGATCACCCCCACGGGCGTGGGGACGGCACATGCATCGTTTCCCCTCCTAGCGCAGCGTCTCAGTAGTTCTTTCTGGTGTCCGGTGACGTTATGTGACGTCAGGCGGCCTGGGTGAGGCTGGTCGGGCTGGGGTGGCGTTCGAGGTATCGGGCGTGTTCGGCGTCGGCGTCGTAGCTCCACTGGTAGGGCTGGGCCGTCTTGTTGTGGAGGATCGTGAACGCGGTGATCTGGGCGTCGAGGTCCTCGCGGGAGGTGAAGTCGCCGCGGCGCAGCAGCCGGCGGGTCAGGACGCCGAACCACTGCACGACCATGTTCAGCCAGGAGGCGTGCTTCGGGGTGTAGGTCGCGGAGAACCGTGGGTGCGCCTTCAACCAGGCCCTGGTGGCTCCTGCGGTGTGACTGGACCCGTTGTCCATGATCAGATGGATGTGCGGTGCCGGGTCGGTCCGCTCGTCGAGCATCGCGAGGAAGGCGGTGAACGCCGCGGAGGTGTTACGGCCGATCCGTTCGGTGACAACCTCGCCCGTGGCGACGTCCATCGCCGCGATGATCGAGACAGTGCCGTAGCGGACGTACTCGAACTCGCGGCGGGCCGCCCGGCCGGGCCGTAGCGGGATCTCCGGGTACGTGCGGGTCTTCGCCTGGATCCCGGTCCTCTCATCGATGCTGACCAGCACCGCCCCGGCCGGCGAGATCTCCACGCCGCGCTCGTCGAGGTGCGCGGCGATCGTGACGTGGGACCATGCGGTCTGCCCGTCGGGCGGGGCAGCGGTCGCGGTCGCCACGACCACCAGGCGGACGGACGGCCCGTGGACCGCGGGCCGCCCCGTCCGGGGACGGTCGAACAGACCCGGGATCCCACGGAGCGCGAACCGGCCCCGCCAGGTCCGCACCGTGAGGACCGAGCAGCCCAGCGCGGCGGCGATCACCGCATTCGGCGTCCCCTCCGCCGCCGCCAGGATGATCCTCGCGCGTAGGACGAGGCGCTGCTCGCTGCTACCCGAAGCGATGATCCGGTTCAGTTTGCGACGCCGTTTGACCGTCACCGCGGCCTCCACCAGCCGGGCGGCACGACCCATCTGGTCTCCCGCGCCCCAGCCGAGCAGCCGCGGCCGGCCGGAGGGGCATCCTGGGCCGTGGGCCGCCGGCCGGCCCGGCGGCGACAGATCATCCCATCCAGCCCCGGGCCGGGGCACACTGACGGCCATGCCGGTGCCACCCAAGCGCCTCAAGGAACTCGTCGAGGGAACCGTCGACCACCACGCGTCGCGTACCCACCCCGCCCTACAGGAGATCACCATCCGCTGGCGCGGCGGGTACGGCTACCTGGACGCCTGGGCCGGCGCCGTCGACCTCGGGGTCGACCCCGACGAGATCTCCTTCACCGTCGTCCTGCGCGCCACCCGCAACGTCAGCTATACGATCAATATCGCTGAGTCAAATCTACCCAGAACGGCCTACCTGTCCTACTACGGCCAGAGTGGCATCGGGAAGACCAGCTTAAGAGC
>NZ_CAUVXO010000448.1:0-2567 GCF_963555865.1 Protofrankia sp. Cr1 | reverse complement strand
GTGGCGAGGTGCGTGCCCCAGCCCCGCGACGCCGCGTCCCCCTATTGCCGGTCGCTCTAAGTCTGGAACTCGAACGCGTCTTCCTCGGCGAGTCGCGGCGCGGCCAAACCCGTCGCGCGATCCGCCTCGACTTTTCCGATCCCACAACGCAGGATCCGGAACTCTACCTACTCAGCCTCCGCGCCGGGTTCGGGATGCCCCTCGACGCTGGCGATGGTCGATACCCTGACCCGGACGCTGGTCCACGAGCCGCCGGCGTGCCGGGGCTGTGGGGACGGCTTGCTGCTCGCGCCGGTCACCGGGAGGGAGCGGCGGCAGGTCGTGGACCTGCCGCCAGTCGCCCCGGTCGTCATCGAGCACCAGCTCGTCGAGCGGGAGTGCGCCTGCTGCGGCACCCGGACAAAGGCGGACGCGCCCGCCGGGGTGGACACCCCGGTGCAGTACGGCCCCGGCGTCGAGGCGCGGGTCCTCTCCCTCTACGGCGGCCAGTTCCTCGCGAAGGACCGCGCCGCGGACGCGATGCGCGAGCTGTACGGCGTCGCGGTCTCGCCAGGCACCGTCGTGGCGATGCTTGCCCGTGCCGCCGCCCGGCTCGCCGAACAGTTCCTCCCGCAGGTCCGTGACCTGCTTGCCGCGGCGCCGGTGCTCGGGGTCGACGAGACCGGGCTGCGGGTCGCGAAGAATCGCGATGCTCGACCTTCCGGCCTTCCCGTTGCCTGTAGCCCGTGGATGGATCACCGGCCTTGGGCTTCCCTCCGGGCTTCACACCCCGTGCATGGAGTGCACACACGACGCATGCCAGAGGCAGGGACGGGCTTTGAGCACTAACCCGGATTTGAGCACTAACCCGGAGCCGAATCGTCGACCACGTCGACCCTCCTTTCGTTCGGCTCACTCACACATAGCGACTTCGCGTCGCACGAGGTGGAAGAAGTCGGTGGCCAACAGCCCCACGGCCTGGGTCCGTATGAAGGTACGCCAGGTCGGGTCGGCATGGCGGCGCGGCGCCGGGCCGAGTCCCGCATCGGCGAGGATGCGACGTACCGTGCCCGCGCCGATCCGATGGCCCGGCCCGAGCAGTTCTCCCTGGATGCGACGGTGCCCCAGGTGGGGTTGTCTCGGGCTAGGCGGATCACCCGCGCCCGGAGGTCATCATTCACCGGCGGGCGACCTGCCCGGTACGGGTAGGTCCGCCGACGGCGGACCAGGCGGCGATGCCAGGCCAGCAGGGTCGCCGGAGTTACGAGCCGGTGCGACCGGACCTCGCGGGGCAGGTGTCGGGTCAACGCGGCCAGGACCGCGCGATGGGCCAGGTGAACCGGGGACGTCTGACCTGGCGGCGCAGTACCGCGACCTCGTGGCGCAGCACCAGCAGTTCCGCCGTCCTCGCAGTGTCGCTGCGAGTCAGCAGCACAAGCCAGCCGAACACCCGCACCATGACCAACGATCATCCACCACTGTCGCCAGCAGCGAAACCGCAGGTCAACAGCCCGAAACTGAGTTCTGGCACCGTACAAGCTGCCGCTGGCGGCCTTGAAAGCATCATGATCTTGTCCGCGGCGTCCGGTCCCAACTCCGCCCACCTGGCTTCATCCTCGCCGCGCCGGCATCAGGGCGTGGAACGGTGCGGTGTCGAACACGACGCGACCGCTGGCGAGCTGACCAGCGCGCACGGTGTGCCACTCGCTCATGACCACACTGCCCGAGCCGGCCAGGGTGCTCAGGTCGACCTCGTAGATCGAGCAGACCTCGTGACCGTCCTGCCACTGACGCAGCAGCCGGTGGCCCCGGACCACCGGACGCAGCCCCTGCGCCCCGCTCAGGAACCCGTCGCGGCCCTCCACGCTTAGGAACGGGCCCTGGAACGAGAAGTCCACGGCGAGTATGGCTGCGGCCCGGGTGAAGTCACCGGAGTAGAAGCTGGCCAGGTACTCGTTGACAACATCGATTGGTGTGCTGTGTTCCATGGCTATGCGCTTTCCTCCCGGGCAGGCTTGCATGACGCTAGCAGGATAGAGCAAAGCACTAGCGTCATGCAAATGCCCCGGGTATCGTGGTCCCATGCTCGGTCGCACCTACGAGGCCCAGAACTGCTCCGCCGCCCGCGCTCTGGAGGTCGTCGGCGAACGATGGAGCCTGCTGATCATCCGGGACGCCCTGTTCCGCGGCATCACCCGGTTCACCGACTTCCAACGCAGCCTCGGCGTGGCGCCCAACATTCTGGCCAACCGCCTGGACGGCTTCGTTGCCGCCGAACTGATGGCCCAGCACCAGTACGGCCCATCCGCACAGCAGCGCGAGTACCTACCCACGGACAAGGGCCGCGCGCTGCAGCCCGTCATCATCGCCCTGACCGCCTGGGGCGATCGATGGTACGCACCGCAGGGACCGCCCATCGATTTCATCCATACCCACTGCGGCACTGCGGTCCGCCAAGACACCCACTGCCCCGCCTGTGGCACCACACTCAGCCCACAAGACGTCCGCGTCGAACCCGGTCCCGGCGGTCGCCACCGCGCCGCGCTCGCCTGACCCGAGACCACTGCGGAACACGCTGACATCACAAC
>NZ_CAUVXO010000447.1:0-4336 GCF_963555865.1 Protofrankia sp. Cr1 | reverse complement strand
TTAGGCTCTGCTCTTGATCGCGACTATGGAAGGTGGCATCGAGGCGAACCGCCCCTCCTCGGTCCAGGCGAGGCCCGCAGTATTCCGTGCGGGCGCGACGGGGGCGGCGCTGCGTGTCCCGCGAGCGCGCCAGCGCGGGCAGGACTCCCGGAGCATCGCGCCGATCGTCTTCGGCTGGCGATAGGCTTGCAGGCATGGCTGACGCGCGCGGAACGTCGACGTCCCGCTATCAGCGGCCCTATGCCGTCGCGGGGAGCCTGGATCTGTTGCGCGGGCCGTCGTCTGGTGTCGTCCTGCTGCCGCCGCACTTGGACTGGTCCGGCAGTGCCGAGTATGATCTTGATGCTCCCGGCAGGATTGTCGACCTCTACCGCGCCGTCCTTATCGAGGCGGCCAGCCCTCAGGACCTGTACACATACCTGGACGCCGGGATGTTGCGGCGACTGTGGGCGTTGCTGTGGCTGCCGGCGCAGCTCAGGAGGGCCTGGGAGCAGAAGTTCCCGGTTCTCGCCGAGATCAGCCGGATCACCGCCATGGCGTAGGCGCAGGCATGGAGCCGCGGCACGAAAAGATCGCGAGGATCGCTCTGGCTGCCGGGGAGCGGTATGGACTCGCGCTCGCGGGTGGCTACGCGGTCCAGGCCCACGGGATGGGCTTGCGCCCGAGTGGGGATGTCGACCTGTTTACCAGCTGGCAGCGCCGTGGCGAGTTCCCGGAGCTGACGTCGGCGGTCGTCTCCGCCCTGGAGGCGGCCGGGTATGCGACATCGGTCGCCATGCGGGCCGAGACATTCGTCCGGCTGATGGTGGCCGATCCATCCGCCGGTACGGTCGAGAAGGTCGAGCTCTCCGCGGACTGGCGGGCGCACGATCCGGTCCAGCTTGATATCGGGCCTGTCCTGCACCCGGACGACGCCATGGCGAACAAGATGTGCGCCCTGTTCGGACGCGCCATGCAGCGCGACTTCCTCGATGTCGATGCCGCCATCATGAGCGGTCGCTACTCGCGCGAGGACCTGCTCGCGCTGGCCGCTGCGACCGACCCCGGCTTTGATACCCTGATCTTCGCTGATGCGCTCGGCGCGTTGACGCAGATCACCGATGCGGCGTTCGCCGAGTACGGCGTCGACCCCCGCGCGATCGCCGAGATGCGCCAGCGATTCGCCGACTGGCGGAGGCGTCTGCTTGCCGAGAAGCCCGGATCCAGCTGACTCGAGTCGGCCAGACCGAGAATCGGCTGTTGCCCAACGAACACCCTGGCGCGTTCGGGCCGTCCCGGCCAGACGCCCAGCGGAGGCGCTGCGAACGACCGCCTCGCGGCCGAAACGGACGGGTCTCGTTGTCCAAGGGCCGGTATCCGCGTGCGCACTCCGTAAGTCGATGGCAGGCTCCGCCGGGAGACATTGGATAGCCGTCGGTCGTGGAGCCCGTGCCAGAATAGTGCTGTGTCTGACAGGGGGCGGCGGTATCAAGGAGTCAGTGCGTCACATGTGATAAATCTTGTGGCTCACTGATGGGAGACTTGGGTGCGGGGTCAGGCGTTGACCGCGGAAGACCGCGAGGAGATTTCTCGTGGGATTTCGGAGGGGTTTTCTGGATCGGCTATTGCTCGGCTGCTGGGAAAACGCCGATCGGTGGTGAACCGGGAGATTAGCCGTTGTGGTGGCCGCGAGAATTATCGCGCATTGGCCGCGCAGGAACGCGCCGAGGAACAGGCGCTTCGCCCGAAACCGCACAAGCTTGCCGTGTCCGAGCGGTTGCACGATGCTGTAGCGGAAGGACTAAAGCAGAGTTGGTCGCCTGCGCAGATCTCGTCCCGGCTGAAGGTCAACCATCCGGATGATCCGGAGATGCGCGTGTCGGGCGGAGGCGGGTCGGCGCCGGGCACAGCGAGCGCGGCAACGGTGGCATCGTCCAGGACAACTTCAGTCCGGCTGTGGGCGGTCGCGTCATCGAGGAGACCGGCGAGGATCGCGAGGCATTCCGGAGGCGCCTGCGCGGGTTCAATGCTGGTCTCGATGCCGTCGTCTCCCAACCCGATGACCGGGTCGACGACGTCGACTAGTGGGACGAAGCGGCCGTGGCCCCACCGGTCGACGAAACGGGCGTGGTAGGCGGCGAGCGTGGGCTTGGTACAGCTCATCGTCCACAGCACGCTGACAGCCTCGGCGGCGTCCTCCAGTAGTGCACGAGGCAGGGTGATGGTCGCGTCGGCGGCAACGTCGACGCAGAGCGGGTTGTCCTGGCCGTAGACGCGGGCGGACGCCTCCCGTGCCGCGTGGAGCGCCGCGAGCCGAGGTGCTGCCCCCAGGGGGAGCTGGTCAGCGGCGTGGAGCCGGGCCCGGAGATCCTCTAGCGGGCCGTGGACGTCGCAGCTGTGGGGCAGGTGGACGAGCAGATGCGTGAGTGGATCGTCGCCCAGGTCGACGGGCAGCAGGTCAGTCAGCAGGAACCCTTGACGGGTCATCTCGATGACCATGCCGCGCAGCGTCGACTCCGGGACAGCCGGCCAGCGGTCACCGACTGCGGCGCTGATCACGCTGTGCCGGGCCCCCTGCTCGCACAATCGTAGGACCAGGGTGCTTGCCTTGGTCGCACGGATGGTCACGAGCTGCGGCACGCCTGCGCCGAGCGACTGCTGCTCGTGCTCAAACCGCTGGCCGCGGCGGCGGACCAGGTTGTTTGTCGTGAAGGTGAGTCGTTCGACCACTCCGGGAACGTCCAGGAGGTGATCGGCGAGGGCCGTCAGCGACACCGGGCTCGGGGCGCTGCGGAGGTGATGATCGCCACCGAGACGCAGCGCGCAGCCATGCTCGGCGGCGACCACGGTCTGGACGCCGGCGAAGACCGCTCGCGGTGTCGGGCGCAGCCGCGCCCGACGGTCAAAGGCGTGGACGCACCGGCGGTGCTACTTGCAGTCCTTGCAAGTCGCCGAGCAACCCACGCTCGGGCAGGTGCGCGAGTAGCCGTCGTCCGTGCAGTCCGACGTCGTGTTCGACCCGGCGATGTCGGGCACCGGCACCGCCCGGGTATCGAGGTCGAACAGGTCCGCGGTCAGGCGGTCAAGAACCGCCGCGTCCTCTGACATGGGAACTCCCCTCACGATGGGCCATCGTAGCGGCGGCCAGGTTAAGACATGAACTGCGACGCTTCGCGACCCTTTGCTGTCAAGGTGTGACAGCACCAGCTCACTGTGACAGCCAAAAGCCATATTGGTTGGCCAATGCGGCGCTTGCGGCTACTGGACCCGGGCGGCTGTCAGGAAGCCACCGGCGACGACACGCCCAGGTCTGAACACCCCGAGCGTCGGTCCTGCACGGGGTGGTGGCTATGTCTGGGATCGATAGCAGGCATACACAACACGCATAGACAGTGTCACCAGGAGTTCTAGTCTGCGCCGATAGTGGTGCGCTGCGGATCAGGACCTGAGTGGGTGGAGATGGCGACGGTACGGTTGAGTCTGCGCGAGGAGCAGGATGATCTGCGAGGACGGGCGGGCTTCGATGACCGGGCCTCGTCTGTGTCAGCTGGAGAAATGGCCGGCCCGGTCCGGGACGCGGCCCTCCCCGCGTGTTCTCGCGCTGCTGGCGGTGGCCTACGGCGCTCCGGTCGGCGGTCTCCTCGACCTCGACGACTACGAGAACTACACGGCCGCCGATCGTCTTGTCCTGGGCACGATGACCGGGTCGGGCATGCCGGCCTCGGCGTTGCGTGCCACTGTCTCTGGCGTCCAGGTCAGCCGGGACGTGGCCACCGCCGTGTCGCCCACCGAATCGGGTCGCGAGAGCGTGCGAGCGTTCAGGGCATACCTACGCGATCTTCAGGTCGCCTAGCTAGCTAGCGGTAACGACCACTGCCGTGGTCGACCTCGCCGAGCCGCGTCGAACACGGGCAAGCAGCGCCAGACGGTTGCTGACAACCTCGGATCGGTCGGTCGGCTGACCGGGGGACGCGACCTCGCCACCCGTGAGGCCGGCACGCCGAGGAACCGAGGAACGGTCCGGCAGCCCGGCCGTCGAACCAGGGTGACGGCAAATAGCCGACGCCGTGTCGCACCGACCGCCCACGGCCAGCCGGAGAAACCCGCATCGGCCGCGGATGGTCGAGTCGACCCCGCGCCGTATCAGAAGTGAATGGGCCCAATGCCGGCCACGGCAAACACGTCGGTGCCGGTCAGCTGGTGGGTACTGGCCGTGGTTGGGCCGAGCGTTCGTCCCCGTTGATCGCCGTGGGCGGGGCGTAGAGCGTGAATTCGTCGATGCGTGCCAGGCCCGCGTTGTCCAGCGCGGCGAGGCATGGCTGGCGATGGGATGGCAGGCGATGGGATGGCAGGAACG
>NZ_CAUVXO010000446.1:0-4342 GCF_963555865.1 Protofrankia sp. Cr1 | reverse complement strand
GCTCCCTTCGGGTGACACGGCTCGTGCACCGATCAAGATCGGTGAATGCCGCGTATGGTGCGCCACCACGATGGCCGGAGCCGGGGGGCAAGTCATTCCCGCCACCACGAATCTTTTCTTCGGCTTCCGAGAGACAGCTGACCTGCGTGAACAGCGGTGTCAGAGTGCATCTATCCGGCGCGATCATGCCGATTCGTTCGGCGGGCCCGGCTGGGCCTCGAACTCGGCCGCCCGTCTGGCCGCTCCGTTCCGAACGTGAGCTGACGGCTACGGGCTCGGTCGGCAGCGGGAGGCGGCGGACTTCGGGGCTGATCGGCTGCTAGTGCAGGCCGAGTCGGTGCAGGGAATCGGTGGCCGGGTGTGCTTCGGCACTGGTCTGGCGACATGTCCCGGGGCGTCTACGACTTGGCTCAGGGGCTCCGTAGGGGCAGGTCCGGGTGGGCCAGCAGGTTGACCCTTCCTCTCGGTGTCCGCGGCATCGAGGCTCGCACGGAAGCGCCGGCCACAGGGGGAGGTCTTTTTGAGACGATTGCGCCATGCGTTTGTTGGTCCTGGGAGGAACCTGGTTCGTCGGCCGTGTCCTGGCTGAGGAGGCGGTTGGCCGTGGCTGGGCGGTCACGACGTTCAACCGGGGTAGGTCCGGACCGGATGTCGGAGGGGTCCACCCACTCCGAGGCGACCGAACCGACGCCAAGGATCTTGATCGCCTCGCCGCGGAGGGGCCGTGGGACGCTCTGGTGGACGTCGGCGGCGCGGAGCCCCGCTCGGTCGGCCTTGCCGCGCAGGTTCTGGGTGCACAGGCCCGTCGGTACGTGTTCGTGTCGACCGTCTCGGTGTATCGAGACTGGCCTGCGTCCCCTGTCGACGAATCCTCGCCTCTACACCCGGGAAACCCCGATCTTGTGGTGGAAGATCCTCGCTGGGACGCAGGGCGCTACGGTCCCCACAAGGCCGGGTGTGAGGCCGCGGTCCTACGGAGCGTTGCCCCAGATCGGCTGCTCATAGTGCGGCCGGGGGTGGTCCTCGGCCCGCACGAGTACGTCGGACGGCTGCCGTGGTGGCTTCGGCGGATGGCGCGAGGCGGGCGGGTGCTGGCCCCCGCGCCCGCCGACAGGCCCATCCAGCCTGTGGACGTGCGTGACCTCGCGTCGTTTCTGCTCGATCTGGTCGGACGGTCGGCCAGCGGCATCTTCAACGTTGCGGCGCCCGCCGGCCACGCGACCTACGGGCGGATGCTGGACGCGTGCACTGCGGCGACGCGGGACGTCCGAGGCTCCGACGAGGTCGAGGTCGTCTGGACGGAACCCGATTGGCTTGTCGAGCAGGGGGTGCGTCAGTGGACGGAGATCCCGCTGTGGCGGGTGCAGCCAGGGACGTGGCGACTGGACGCTACCCGGGCGGCGGCGGCGGGCCTGCGTTGCCGGCCGATCGAGGAGACCGTCCTGGACACATGGGCGTGGCTGGCGGCCGGCGGCGCTCCGGTACGGCATGAGCGTCAGGACGAGCACGGCTTCGACCCCGACAGGGAGCGCCGCCTCGTCGACATGTGGAAGCTCCGGTCACATGCTGCCACCGGCGAGAAGGGACTGGTTTGAGGTGCCCGGGGGCAGCAGGGCGGTGGCCGACTCGCGCACAAAGTGTTCGATCTGGTCGTCGAGGTGCTCGGCGTCGGTAGATCCGCGGTAGCGCGGCTGGCTCAACGACCGGCGCAACCGGTGGAGTCTCCCCGTCAGGCGCCCCGTGCGCTGCTCGGACGGCAACGCGAGCACGGGGACGAGGGCATCGTGTGCACTGTCGAGATCGCCGCCCAGCGTTCGGGCGACGACCAGATCGATCCGGGCGCCGTGCTCACCTGGTGTCCATCTGTCTGCGATCGGAATCGCGGTGAACAGGTCGATCGCCTGGGACGCCGCGTGCTCAGCCTGGTCAAGCTGGCTGAGTGCGAGATGCGTAGCCCCGGCGCTGAGGAGCCGGCGTTCCTCGCCGAACGAGAACTCGCCGCCCACACTGTCGAGAAGATCGTCTGAAGCGTCTGCCTCGGCGGCGCGCTGGGCGGCGGCCAAGGCGGTCATCGCCTCGTCCGCGGCTCCGATCATCGCGTAGGAGCGGGCCTGCACGGCGTGCAGGCGAACCTTTCCGGACCCTGCTCTGGCATGGTCAAGGCCCGCGGTCGTCAGCCGTATCCCTTCTCTCGGTCGGTCCGACCAGAAGGCGATGGTGGCCTGGACAGCGCGGGCCCACGAGCGCAGCCCGTCATCGTCGACGATCTGCCCATACGCCCACGCCGCGCGGGCGTTCTCGACTCCAGCATCGGGAAACCCGAGGTCGAGACTGACGATGCCGAGCAGGCCGCAGAGCTGCCCGGCGAAGATGTAAAGCTCGTTGAGCTGCCGTGGGCGTTTCGTCTGCTCCATCAGCGCGTACACGGTGTTCCGGGTCTTGGCCAGTTCGGTGAACATCTGGAAGGGATGGGTGGTGTTGTAGGTGTGCGCGAGCCGACGTACATCGTCGGCGAGCTGCTCCACCGAACTCGCGTCGAGACTTCTGGCCGCCGCGAACATCGCATGCTCTCCCGACTCCTTGGCAGCCGACATGACACGCTCCATTTCCACCGGTACATACGGTATTGATATGCGCTCGATCCTGCCAGGCTGCGCCTTTCTCGCTACAGAACCGGAAAGTTCTACAGAGTCAGGATGAGTAGGCGTCAGAGGTATTCGATGAGATGTGTACGGAATCTGACCAGTCTGGCTGAAGATGAGGTGGTCTGCGGGGGTGAGGTGTTCACGGTCGTCGAGGTCGACAAGGTTGTGGACGCTGGTGTCGTAGACCTCGGCGAGCAGGGCGAGGACCTGGAGGGTGGGCCGGCGGCGGTTGTTCGGTAGCGGCCAGTTCTCCAGCTCCGACAACCGCGGAGCGGTCATGGGCGCGGCGCCCTGGGGGTCGAGGCCGACGCGGGCGGCGTGGGCGTTGATGTGGTTCGCGGCCTGCGCCTGGGTCCAGCCGTGCGCGACCCGGTGGGCCACCCGGGGACGCAGCTTGTAGCGGCGGGCGAACTCGACGGCGATCTCGTCGTGCGACATACCCACGGCGCGCATCCGGGCCCGCAGCTCATCCTGCTCCACCCGAAGACTGTGCCTACTCACGTCGCATCCCCTCCAGACCTGACTCATCGGCCGGCCCGCCACCCAAAACATCAAGATTCATTTGGTGATCCGCCGCTGTCGGGTCAGAACCGATGGCGCACCCGCCGTCCACGGCGCTGTCCGCTCCACCGGGCAGGCAGGCAACCATAATGATCAGCGTTCTGGTGGTGCATGTCATTCCCCCCGCCACGAACATGTTCTTCGGCCGCCATCAGGTGGCTGAGCTGCGAAAATGGCGTGAGACGGTGCGATCCGTTCGGCGCCTAGCGCCGCATCAGTTGCGCGCGGGTTTGTCAATCTAACGGCTCTGCCAAGATTCCGATGGGGTGACAGACAGTTTCCGTGCGGGTATTGTGGGTGCTGTGTGACGCCGAGTTCCTGAAGGTCGTTTTTCCTCAGCTCGCTGTGGTGCTCATCGATCGGGTCGTCGATGAGGGGCCGGTGGTGCGGATCGCCGCGCGGACCCGGGCGGATCCGGTGGCCTGTCCGCGCTGCGGGACGCTCACCGGGCGGGTGCACGGCTATCACCGCCGCCGCCTGACCGATCATCTCCGCGATCAGGTAGGGCGCCGACACCGAGCTGATGGCTTCCTCGCCGCGCATCTTCTTGAGGACCGCTGCGTTCGCGTCGTATGCCTCTTCCAGCGGAAGGCCCGGCGTGAACAGCTCGCGGGGAACGGTCCGCATCGTCGCTTTCACCTCGGGCCGCAGCACCAGGCCCTTCGCCGCATGATCAGCGGCCAGCTTGTCAACCATCGCGTTACGGAGGCTCTCGCTGCTCATGGTGTCGACGCTCGTCACGGTGTCCTCTCCACTGCACGCGGACCGCCACAGGTCGGGCGACCCTCATCAACATTGACGATCTTTCCAACGGGGTGGACCGACCTGAAGACCTCCTCCACGTCGCCCCTTGCTCCCGCACAGGCCGAGCCGACCAGCGCGGAGTGCGGTCCTCCAACGGGCCGCGCCTCAAACGAACAAGATCAGGCCGATGTCTGTGGCGCGCCACCACGATGGCCGACGCCGGGAGGCGAGTCATTCCCCCCGCCACGAATCTTTTCTTCGGCTTCCGAAAGACGGCTGACCTGCGAGAACAGCGGCGTCAGAGCGCCTTTGTCCGGCGCGATCATGCAGATTCGTTCGGCGAGTCCCGGAGGGATTCGATCTCGATCGTCCGTCTGGAGGGTGCCGCGGAC
>NZ_CAUVXO010000445.1:4350-5283 GCF_963555865.1 Protofrankia sp. Cr1 | reverse complement strand
GGCCGATGCCGACAAGGCGACCTATCTCGGCCTGCTCGTCTCCCCGGTCCTGCGCCCCTTTGTGCGCGCGCTCATCCCGTTCGGCCTGGTCACCGCGACCACGCAGGCATCCGGGAAAACGCTCCTGACCGACATCGCTGGCGCCCTGTACGGCAAACGACAACAGCCATGGCCGGAGACCGACGAGGAACTCCGCAAAGTCATCACGTCGGTGTTGGCGCAACCCGAGTCGGTCATCGTCTTCGACAACATCGAAGAAGGAACGCAGGTCAAGTCCCCGATCCTCGCCGGACTCCTCACCGCGACGCAATGGTCGGACCGCATCCTGGGCTCGTGCAAAGCCTTACGCGGGGAAGGAGTGGACGAACACCGGCGAAGCACGCGATGACCGGCAGCTCAAGCAGAGGGAGATCAACGAAGTGCGTCCAGTTCCATGCCCGCCCGAACTCACCGCGCTCCTTCACGCCCATCTCGACCGGTTCGGTACCGGTCCTACCGGTCGGTTGTTCGTCGGTGAGCGCAACCGGGAGCACCTGCCGACGCTCACCGTCACGCGGGTGTGGGCACGCGCCCGCGTCGCAGTCTTTACCGAGGGTGTGGCCGCGTCTCCGCTGGCCCAAACCCCGTATGACCTTCGTCATGCCGCAGTGTCCACCTGGTTGAACGCTGGCATCCCACCGACCAAGGTCGCGGAGTGGGCCGGGCATTCGATCGAGGTACTTCTCAAGATCTACGCCAAATGCCTTGACGGAGAGGACGCAAAGTTGCGATCGCAGGTACAGAGCGCGCTTGGACGTGATCCGACCGACAAGAACGACCCCCAGCACCCGCAAGGCCGACAGAAGATCACCGGCTCGGAGTAGCCGAAAACTTCGGCGCCCATTCGGCGTGACCAGCCGGTGGGCACCGTGGATGGCCGGACGCGGCCGGACA
>NZ_CAUVXO010000445.1:1011-3816 GCF_963555865.1 Protofrankia sp. Cr1 | reverse complement strand
GACGACGAAGGCTCCCTGACCGGGTTTGCCCTGGTCAGGGAGCCTTCTGTGCAGGTCGTGCGGGTGTAGCCCCGACCGGATTCGAACCGGCGCTACCGCCTTGAGAGGGCGGCGTCCTAGGCCACTAGACGACGGGGCCAGCTGCTCGTGACTTCAAACACCTCTTACTCCGGACACACTGTACTTCAGACACACTGTACTTCGCAGCGCAGAAAGTCTGACGCTGGGGTACCAGGACTCGAACCTAGACTAACGGAACCAGAATCCGTTGGGCTGCCAATTACCCCATACCCCAAGGTTGCCCTTGCGGGCGAGGCCTACTGTACCGCATCCAGCCGGGGAGCGGCCGGGACCTGTGCCCTGCCGCGTGTCCGAGACCAACCGCCGGGACCGGGAGCCGGTGTCAGCGGGACGTCACCGGGTTGGCGAGGGTGCCGATCCCTTCGACCGTGACGGCCACGGTCTGCCCGGGGCTCATCGGGCCCACCCCGGCCGGCGTTCCGGTCAGCAGGAGGTCACCTGGCAGCAACGTCATCGCCGCCGACATGTACGCGATCAGTGACGCGACGTCGTGCAGCAGCGACTTCGTCCGGGAGTCCTGCCGGAGTTCGCCGTCGAGGGTGGTGCGGATGGCCAGGTCGGACGGGTCGAGATCGGTCTCGATCCACGGCCCGACCGGGCAGAAGGTGTCATGCCCCTTGGCCCGGGTCCACTGACCGTCGGCCTGCTGCTGATCGCGGGCGGTGACGTCGTTCGCGCAGGTGAACCCGAGGACGACGTCCAGAGCCCGCTCCACGGGGACATCCCGGCACAGGCGCCCGACGACGATCGCAAGCTCACCTTCGTAGTCGACCCGCTCGCTGTCGGGGGGAAGGACGATCGGGTCACCGGGGCCGATCACGCTCGTCGAGGGCTTCAGGAAGAGCAACGGGCTCTGCGGCGAGGCGTCGCCGCCCATCTCCCGGGCATGGTCGGCATAGTTCTTGCCGACGCACAGCACCTTGCTCGGCAGCACCGGCGCCAGCAGCCGCACGTCGCCGAGCACGTGCCGCGCGCCGGTGAAGCTGAACGCACCGAAGGGATGGGGGGTGATCGTGGCCACCGTGGCCTCACCCCGCTCGAGGGCACCTTCCACGATCCCGAAGGCCGGTTCCGTCCCGTCGGTGAACCTGGCGATACGCACCCATCGACGGTACAGGCTGCCATTAGTGCTCCGGGGACTGCGGCCTCCGGGCGCGCGATCTGACGATCGTCGCACGCCCTTTGGCCCTCCAGGCTGATGTGCCCCGAAGCACGCGCGACGACGTCGCGGATAGGCTTTCCGCGCGTCCTTGGAGACCCCGTCCTGGAGACCCCAGCCGAAGGCCCCAGCGGAGACGCCAGCCAGAGACCCCAGCCCGGAGGCAGCCAGGTGAGCGAAACCACACCCGTCTACGATGTCGGCGCGCCGGAGCCGAAGCCGATCGACGAGGAGCTGAGCGTGAAGCTCGGCCACCTCGCTGAGGACGCAATCCTGCGCGGCAAGCCCAACGGCGACGAGCGGTGCGACAACTGCCTGTACTACCTCGACGGCGACAGGGACATCACCTACTGCTGGCACCCGAAGCTGCGCATCCTGGTCGGCGGCGACTGGTGGTGCCAGTGGTGGGAGGAGATCCCCGAGGACTGACCCCGGCGACTCTGACCCCGGCCCCGGCCTCGGCCCCGGCCTCGGCCCAGACCCCGGGGGAAGTCGCGTACGACCGCCACCGCCGTTGCCTGCGCACGAGTGGAAGGTAGACGTACATCTCACGTCCGATTTGCGGCTTTCTGGGATGTCAACCTTCCACTCGTGACCACGGTCCATGCGAGCGGGTGCGGCCAGCCGGGTAAGAGCGCACAAGCTGGCGGCCCACGCACCGCCGGGTCGGCACACGGGTGCACACGATCATGGTTCGGCTACGACGGTCAGACCCGCACGGGGCGCAGGGCGCGGCGCAGGACGTCGAGGATCTCCCGCTCCTGCCGTCTGGACACCGCTTCCGTACGCCCCAGGTTCGGCCCGTGGAACGTCCCCGGGAACTGGTGCAGCTCAACCGACACGCCCGCCCGCAGCAGGGCCAGGGCGTATTCGATCCCCTCGTCGCGCAGCGGGTCGAACTCGGCGGTCGAGACATAGGCGGGTGGCAGGCCGGTGAGGTCGGTGGCGCGGGCCGGCGCCGCGTACGGCGACACGTCGTCGCCGGGTGCGGCGTCACCCGAACGCCCCAGGTAGTGCTGCCAGCTCAGCATGGCGTCCGGCCGGTTCCACAAGGGCGCGTCAATGAATTCGATCATGGATGGGGTGTCCAGCCGGTCGTCCAGCTCGGGAATCACCAGGAGCTGGTAGCGCAGGGACGGGCCGCCCCTGTCCCGGGCGAGCAGCGCCAGGCCTGCGGCCAGCCCCCCACCGGCGCTCGCGCCGCCGACGGCCACCCGGTCGCGGTCGATGCCGAGGACGTCGGCCTGGTCGACCAGCCACAGCAGGGTGGCGTAACAGTCCTCAAGACCCGCCGGGAACGGGTTCTGCGGAGCCAGCCGGTACTTCGGCGCCACCACGACCGCCCCGGCCCTGGCACAGATCCGCACGACGTCCGGGTGGGCCGTTTCGATGCCGCCCCCCGCGCCACCCCTTGCAAACCCACCGCCGTTGATCCACAGCAAAGCGGGCCACGGCGCACCGGGTTCCTTCGGCCGGTAGATGCGGACCGCGACGTCCGGCGCTCCCGGCGGGCCGGGGACCACCCGGTCCTCGATCTCGATCCCGGCCAGGACATCAGCATCGGC
>NZ_CAUVXO010000445.1:0-634 GCF_963555865.1 Protofrankia sp. Cr1 | reverse complement strand
GCTCATGATCCACGAACGCCCCCCATATTCGGGCAAAAAGCCCCTGACCTGCACTCATACCGCGGATGAGTGTTCACCTAACACGGGGTATCTGTCACCTGAATCGGCACATCCGGTGCTCGGACAACCTCCGCGCCCCGCAGGGGCCCTACTGGCTGGCCTCGCCGGCTGGCCTCACCGCTCACGGCCCTACCGCGCCTGGCCCGGCGGCGGACTGGCCGGCCACCGGCCACCGGCCACCGGCCACCGGCCACCGGCCACCGGCCACCGGCCACCGGCCACCGGCCACCGGCCACCGACGATCTTTCGAGGTTTGTACGCCGGAAACGGCCTTGTTGATCGCACAAACCTCGAAAGATCGCGCGTCACCCCCGGGATGACGAACGGCCCGCGAGCTACGATGATCGAAAATGGGTGGAATGGAATGGGTGGAGAGAAGCAGTCGACATGCCGCCTACCGCACAACCGGCGCAGCCTGCTCCGCGCTGGCCAATAGCAACCGCGCCATCACCGTCCACAACCACCAGACGCCCCGGTTCGACCGTGTCGGCCGCGGTGGCCCGGGGCACACGGCGGCGCAACCTGTCGGGCTGCCATTGCGCCGCCAGCGCCGTATGGGCCGCGTCCAACGCCG
>NZ_CAUVXO010000444.1:0-4374 GCF_963555865.1 Protofrankia sp. Cr1 | reverse complement strand
GACCTGTACGGAGCGACACCCGCCACAGGTTTCACCTTCATCCACGGCACTCAGGGCACACACGCCGTGCACGTCGGAGCGGTCGACGCGGCTGTCTCCCACGCTCAGATCAAGGACGCCCTTGATGAGGCACGCGCCGCCGGGTATCACAGCCTGGACGTGCTGGGCTGGGAATGGGAGATGGGCCTGCACGAGCTGGTCCAGGACGAGGCCCGCGCCGCCGGGGTACAGCTCTCCCTCCAGCGCATCCCGCGGGAGGTTATGGACCCGCGCAACGTCGCCGCCGGGGAGATCACCTTCCACGAACTCGCCTATGTCACGGTCGAGACGAGACTCCGGCGGCGAACAGTCGCGGTGACCCTTGCCAACTTCACCCTGTCGAATCCCGACCTGATACCGGCCGGTGTCCGCGACAAGATCTCCGGCTGGAGCGACTATGTCGACTACTGGGCGGTCGACTTCACCTTCGGTTCCGAGGGGGACACGGACACCTTCCGCAATGCCTGGCAGAGCTTTCGTACCCGCGCCCAACGCACGCTTGAGCTGACCGCCGAGCACACGTATGACGGCCCTGGCTCCTACACCGTCCTGGTGAAGGTCGTCGACGTCTTCGGAAACGACACCACCACGGCCGTCGCGGTAACCGTCCCGTGACAGCCACATCCGCTGAGACCCTTACCCGGGCCGATCCGTACGCCATTCCGGCGACGCGGCGGGGCAGTGTCGCACCACTGGTACCGGCAGTGCGAGCCGAAGTCACGGCCTGGCGCAGCGGTGGGTACCCCGGCGCGAGCAACACCACCCAGCGGCTGCTGGAACACTGGTTCCTCGAGGAACACGAGATCGAGCCGGGCGTTCCGTTCCGCTGGTACTTCTGCCAGCGCGAGGCGATAGAGACGCTGATCTACCTGCACGAAGTCGTCGGCATCCGGACCGCCCACGAGATGGTCCTCCATTTTCGCCAGGAGCTTCCCGTCGAGCCGCGCGATTTCGCCCGCTACGTGGTCAAAATGGCCACCGGTTCCGGTAAGACCAAGGTGATGAGCCTGGCGATCGCCTGGTCGTATTTCCACGCGCTGCGGGAACCCGACTCGCCGATGTCGACCACGTCGCTGGTGACAGCACCGAATCTGATCGTCTTCGAACGGCTACGGGACGACTTCGAACACGCCCGGATCTTCCGGCGGGACCCGGTGCTCCCACCGGAATGGCGGCGCGACTTCGACCTGGCGGTCTGCCTGCGCCACGACCCGATCCCGCTGGCCGCGCCCGGGGTTCTGCTGCTGACCAACGTCCAGGCCCTGTACGAACGGCCGGAGCCCAGATCGGCGAACCCCGTTGACGCGATCGTCGGCCGCCGACCGCCAAGGGATCCGGTAGCGGCCGACCCGCCACTGCGCCGGCTCGCGGCCCGAGGCAGGGTTCTCGTGGTCGACGACGAAGCACACCACGTCCACGACGAGATCCAGTCCGAAACGCGGGAACCGCTGAAAGTGGTTCAGACCATCCGGCGGCTGCACGAACTCGCAGAACGCGGCGTGGTCGCGCAGCTCGACTTTTCCGCTACACCGCGTGACCAGCAGGGGCGGACCTTCCCCGAGACTGTCGTCGACTACCCGCTCAGTCAGGCGATCGAGGACGGTATCGTCAAACGGCCGGTGATCGGCGAGTTGTCCGGCGGCCCACCCGAGGAGGTCAGTGATGACGCCTCTGTCCGGTACCGGCAGCGGATCGGCGCCGGGGTCGCGAAGTGGCGGGACTTCCGGAAAGCGCTGGAACCGACCGGACGGATGCCCCTGCTGTTCGTCATGGCCGCGGATACGACGTCCGCCGACCAGATCGCCCGTCATCTCGAAACGTTGCACGACCTGTCCGGCCGGGTGCTCACCCTGCACGTCAACCTGAGCGGCAGGAACAAGGGCGAGATCAGGACCGACGAGCTGGAAGAAGCCCGGAGGTGGGCACGTGAAGTCGACCTACCCGACAGCCCGTACCGCGCGATCGTCAGCGTCCTCATGCTCCGCGAGGGCTGGGATGTACGGAACGTCAGCGTGATCGTGCCGCTGCGACCGTTGACAGCGAAAGCAAATATTTTACCGGAACAGACCTTGGGGCGAGGATTGCGGCGGATGACACCGCCCGGTTCCGGTGTCGATGAAAGCGTCGTCATCATCGACCACGAGGCGTTTCGCAATCTCTGGGACAAGGCTCTCGACGACGCCGAGTACGCTGGCGTCGGACGGGAAAGCCTCGACGACACCGGGCCGAGCGGGCAGGTGGTGACCGTCGAGCCGGACCGCTTGGCCTACGACATCGGCGTCCCGTTACTCCCCGCGTGCTGAGCCGCACCACGGCCGGCCTGTCGACACTGCGGGTCGAGGATTTGCCCGAACGCCGGTTGGCGCTGCCCGACACCCTGCGGAGTGAGACCATCGACTACATCGGCCGGGACCTGCTCTCCGGCCAGGAAGTCGAACGCGCGCGGTTCCCTCTGCCACATGCGGACGACCCGTCCGCGGTGCTGGCCTGGTTCGCCCATGAAGTGCAGCGCGACACCCGACTGACCGGGCAGTTCGCCGTCATCGCGCCGCTGGTACGCGGCTGGGTCGAACGCCGGGCCTTCGGCGGCCCGGTGGACTTCGACGACCCGGTGGTCCTCCAGGCACTCACGGAACCCAGCGTGCGGGAATCCGTCCTCGCTGTGGTGCGAGAAGCCGTGGACAAGGCAACCTTGACAACCTCCGCCATCGGTGCTGGGGAGGTCAAAGAACTCTTGCTTTCTGCCACGAAGCCCTTCCTCTGGAGCCGGGACACCTTCGTCGCGACGAAATCTGTATTCAACCTCCAGCCATGTGACAACGAGCTGGAAACCCGCTTCTGCGCGTTCCTCGATCGCAGCCGCGATGTCTCTTCGTTCGCGAAACTGGCCCGGCAGACCCGCTTTTCACTGGAATACCGCAGCGAGCGGCAACGGCTTGCCTACTACTATCCCGACTTCGTCGCACGCCTTGTCAACGGCGACCATTTCCTGATCGAGACCAAGGGGCTGGCCGACCCCGACGTGCCGACGAAGGACACCCGGGCCGCCCGCTGGGCCGTCGACGCGACAGTCGCAGCTGGCGCCCGGTGGATTTATCTCCGGATTGACGAGGAGCCCTTCCGTCGGCATGAGACCCGGCTGGCCGGCTTCCGGGAGCTGGTCGATCTCGTCCACACACTGCGGCGTGAGAAACTACTCGCCTCGCAGCCGCCACCGCGACGGATGACCAAGACCGAGGCAATGGCCGCGATCGAGGAGGCACGGGCGCGGCTGGAGGGTGTCACCGGTGGGGACGAGGAGCTCGACCGGTTCCGCGAGATTCCCCGTGGCTGAGACCCGGGACGCATCGGCGGACGCGACCGCCATGGTCCCAGTGCAGGAAGCTCACGGCCCCTCGACCGCACAGACCTACGTCGTCGATACCGGGGTGTTCGTCCGGTGGTTCCTCGCCCAGGACGGCTACGAACATGCCCGCGAAATCCAGAAGCGTTTCGTGCTCGACGAAATCGCGCTGGTGACCACCGACATCGCACGGATTGAACTTGCCCACGTGTTACGCAACAAGGGCTATGTGCCGAGGCTCCTTGACCGCAACAGCTACGTCAAGGCGGTCCGCGCGATCGACGATCTCGGCGTGGAGATCCGACCGACCGATGCTGAAACGCTCGAACGGGCGGCGGACTGGGCTGTCCAACTCAGCCTGCGCTTCTTCGACGCTCTGTTCGTCGATCTCGCGGTGCAGACCGGTTGCCCTCTGCTCACTTCCGACATCCGGCTCGCCCGCGCGGTCACCGGGTACATATCCACAGAGGTATTGCGCCCAAGCTAACCGATCTCCACAAGACCGGTCGGCCTATGGCACCTTGATATGCGGACTCCTATCCTCATATTCGTGATCCTCACCGGTTCGCTTTCCGAACTTGTTGTCGACGTTCAGCGATGGGCCCCCCGGCTGAGCCGGGAGATCGCATTGTCCGTTCCTGTCCGGCGCGGCATGTTGCTGCCCGCCTCGCTAATCTCTGTAGGCATCGACAACGAGGTTCGGGTATCACCGGCAGAGGTTTTCCGCCCAGCCATCCGCAACCGAGCCGAAGCCGTGATCCTCGTGCACAGCCACCGGTCGGACAGTCCCCCGAGCTCAGCTGATCACGCGGTGACGAGGCGGCTGGTCGCCGCCGGCGCCCTGCTCGGAGTTCCGCTCATCGCTCACCTGGTCGTCGGGCCGCTGACATGGACGAACTGCATGGACGAACCCTGACCCGGCATCTCAACAGCACCGCCAGAGCGCATGGCGCCGCCGTATCACTACCGCGTGACGTGGCCTTACTGCGACC
>NZ_CAUVXO010000443.1:2125-5249 GCF_963555865.1 Protofrankia sp. Cr1 | reverse complement strand
GTTCTGCTACCCACCGCCGCCGGGTCAGCGGCTCGGTGAAGCCAGCCGGCTGCTGCGGCTGCGCACCGACCTTGACCTGACCGGACAGGTTCTACTCCATCCACCCGGCTTGGCGCACACCACCCGCGACGGCGTCGTGAAAGCCTCCCGGGTGCTGGTGGTACTGGCCCGGCCGGGGATCGAGAACGACACCTGCCTCCGGCTACGGCTACGCGACGCGCTGCTCTACCGGCTACCGGTCCTCATCGACGCCCACGGCGCGTCCGGTGCCTGGGTGACCGAGACCGGCTGCGGTCTCGCGGTCGACACCACCGACCCCGCCGATGTCGCGGCCGCGCTGTCCCGGCTCCTGACTGACCCCGCCTTGTACCACTCCTGCGTGACGGCACTGTCCGCGATCCGCAACGCCCACCGCTACGCGACCACGACCGGGCCTCTACTGCGCTTCCTGGAACGCGGACGCCACGCCCCCGACGCCAGCCATGCCCGACAGACCGCTGCGGTGGCGGAACTACTCGGGCGCCGGCCCGCGCTCGCTGACCCGCCGACCCACCCGATCTGACCTTCTCACCTGCTGTCGACCAAGGATCTGCCGATGACGACCGTGCTCCCACCCGCCATCCTGACCGCCCTCGGCGTGCGCCCCCACGCAGCGCCGTTCTTCCATCCGGACACCGACCTCACCCCGGTCCGGCTGTCCGGCTACACCCAGCCGACGTTTCCCGAACGGATGCGGTTGCTCACCCGGCTCTCCCGCGCCGGGTTCGTCGTCTTCACCGTCGATGAGGAACCCACCAGCGCCCGCGTGTGCGCGCTCGCGGGCCGCCTCGGTCTCGGCGCGGCGTTCGTCCCACCGCTGTACCAACCGAACCCCGCCGCGGCCGACCGGCTAGGGATCAGCCGGCTGACCGTGTCCGCCTCGACCGGGCCGACCCCGCACCCGGCGTTCGAGGCCACCGACGCGCAGCCGTTCCACACCGATGGCACCCTCCAACACCTCGGCGAGGTCCCCATCTCGATCCTGGCCTGTCACACGCCGGCCGCAAGCGGCGGCCAGTCGCTGCTGTTCAACGCCACCGGCGCGCTGGCCGTCCTGGCCGACACCGACCCGCCCGCGGCAGCCGCCCTGATGACTCCCGGCGTTCTGGTCCGGACCGCCACCATCAATCACTGCATGGACATGACCAGCGGTCCGGCGTTCGCGATCGACGACGGCCGGTTGCTATCCCGCTACTCCATCACCGCGACGGACCGGTGGAACCCAGACGCCGTCACAGACCCGGCTGCCTTCCATCGAGCCCTCGCCTTCCTCACCGCCGCAGGCAGCCCCGGCTCCCCTCATCGTCTGGAGCTGCGTCTGCCAGCCGGGCACGGTCTCCTGTTCGCCAACGACCGGATTTCCCACGGTCGGGCTGCCTACAGCGACAACCCAACCGCACCCCGCATCATGCTGCGCGGCCTGTTCCGCCATCGTCCCACCCTTACCGCAGGCGGTGACCGTGATGCGTGACAGCTGGCAAGCGATGATCATCGATGGTCTGGCGGCCCTGGAACGCCAGCAACAGCGGGCCCGGAACACCCTCACGCTGATCCCGTCGGAGAACAGCATGTCCCCGCTCGCCCGCATCCCTCTGATCACCGATGCCGCCCACCGATACTTCTTCGCCGACCCCGACAGCACGGACTGGAGCTTTCCCGCCGGCCGGCATGCTGCGGTGGTGGAAACCGAGCTCACGATCCCGGTGATGCGGGAGCTGACCGGCGCCTCCTACGTCACCGTCCGTCCGCTGTCCGGGTTGCACGCGATGACCCTGACTCTGGCCGGGCTCGCCGGCCCTCCAGGCAGCCCGGTCGTCACCGTCGACCCGAACCAGGGCGGCCACTACGCCACCGCCGATCTCGCTCGCCGGCTCGGCCTCCTCCCCCTGCCGGCCAGCGGGCCTGACCCGCACTCCCTCGACCTTGACGCGCTCACCACGCTCGTCGCCGAGCACCAGCCTCCGCTGGTCTACCTCGACCAGTCCCACAGCCTGTTCCCGTTCAACACCGCCGCGGTTGCCACCGCCATCCACGCCGCAGGCACCACCACCCGGCTCCACGTCGACGTCAGCCACTGGCTCGGGCTGATCGGCGGCGGGGCGCTTCCCAACCCGCTCGACCAGGGCGCGGACAGCATCGGCGGCTCCACTCACAAAACCTTCCCCGGCCCGCAGAAAGGATTCATCGCAACGAACGACGCAGCCATCGCCGGCCTCATTACTGCCATGCAACCCACGCTGATCTCCAATCATCATCTCGCTGCCGTGTGCAGCCTCGGACTCGCCGTCGCGGAGTTCCTGACCTGTGACGGAAGCGGCTACGCCCACGCCGTCGTGACGGCCGCCGGGGTGCTTGGCCACGCCCTGCACCAGCGAGGGCTACGCCCCGAGGCAGCCGACCGAGGCATTACCGCCAGCCACCAGCTCTGGGTTCGCACCACCCCGGTCGGCGTGGCCGCGACCACCGCCGCCGCCCGCCTCGAAGCCGCCGGGATCGCGGTCAACGTCCTGCCCGATCTGCCCGGCATCGGGGAGCCAGCGCTACGCCTCGGCGTCGCCGAGGCCATCTATCAGGGTCTCACCGTCCGTGATATGTACCAGCTCGCCGATCTGATGGTCTGTGCCGTCCTGGATCCCGCCGCCACCGGCAACATCGCCGCCCAGGTCGCCGTGTTGCGCCAGGCCCGCACCAGCCCTTACCAGCTACCGTGCGAGCACTTCGTCACGGCCACGCTCGAGCGGATCCTCAGCGGGTCTGTCGCTGGTGACATTCCCGACGTCCAGATGGCTGCGTGGCCCTGAGCCTGGATACACCGATTCGATTCGGTGCATCCAGGCTGAGTCGTCGATCCGACACTCCGGGAGCCACAGACATGCTGTGGTAGACGAGAATGGTTAGGCGTGAAGCCGCATACGGTCCACCAGCCCAGGGGAGAACATTGTGGTCATCTGGCTGAACGGAACGTTCGGCGTAGGAAAATCGAGCGTCACCGACGAACTACTCGCGATGATTCCCAATGCGCTGCTGTTTGATCCAGAAGAAGTCGGGTTTCTACTCCGACGGATACTCCCAAACCCGACCGGAG
>NZ_CAUVXO010000443.1:1043-1650 GCF_963555865.1 Protofrankia sp. Cr1 | reverse complement strand
ATACTTCTCCATGCGGCTGACACCACGCTACGGGCCCGGATCAACAACCACATCATGTTTCCGGACGACCCGACCCGGGACACGGAAGTACGGCGATGGCGCCTCGCCCACATCGACGCATACGAAAAAGCGTTCGGTTGGCTGACCACCCAGGCCTACGTCATCGACACTAGCTATCTGACTCCGCGGCACGTTGCCGAGACCGTGGCCAAATCGGGTCTGATACCTCGCCCAGTCGTATAAATGACAGCTGGCCGACCTTCGGCTGGCCCGGTCAGGCCACCATGAGAGCAGACGATCCCTGGCGCGGTGACCCCGTCGTCTGGATCACAGACTTGGGGAGGGATGACATGCTCAACAGACGCACCGTCATGACCACAGGTGTCTACTCGCTGGCCGCTGCCGCGCTCCCCGCCCAGCCACACGTGATCGGCACGTGGACCGGCTCCGCCCGCAGCGCGGGTCCCAGTGACGTGGCCCGGATCCGCCATACGGGCAAGGTCCTCAGCGATCTCGACGATCTGCACGGCGGAGGCCACGCCCGTTCGGCCGCGGCTGCCTACCTCGCCCAGGAGGTCGCGCCCCTGCTGCGCGGGACGACCGGACG
>NZ_CAUVXO010000443.1:0-664 GCF_963555865.1 Protofrankia sp. Cr1 | reverse complement strand
CGCCCGTCCCGCGCTGTTCGTCGCCGCTGCAGAAGTCACCTACCTGGTGGGGTGGATGGCGGCAGATGACGGGAAAGCCGGTCTCGCACAGCGGTACTACGTGCAGGCGGTACGGTTCGCGGACGAAGCCGAGGACCCGCTGATGCGGGCTACCGTGCTGCGGTCCATGGCAGTCCAGGCCCTGGAACTGGGCCATGCCCGCGCCGGACTCGCGCTCGCTAACGCCGCCGCTGCGGATCTTCCCGCCCAGGCTCCGACGCGCACACGTGCCTGGATCACGGGGATGTCCGCGGAGGCGATGGCCACAGCAGGCGACGATTCGCGACGTGCCCGTGGCCTGCTGCATCGGGCCGAGGCTGATCTGGAGCGTGCCGAGTCCCGTCCCGAGCACGAGTGGATCGGGAACTACCGGCGTCCGAGTTTCGAGCATCAGGTCGGGTTGACCCTGTATCAGCTCGGTGACCTGCCTGGTGCCGAGGCGCATCTCGCCGCTTCCGTGGCCTCCCGCACGCTCGACGAACGGCGTACCCGCGCGCTCATCGGTACCCGCCTGGCCGATATCCAACTCCGCCGGCAGCATCCAGACACCGCGGCACGTACTGTTCTCGGGCTCTGCGACGACCTGACCGCCGTCTCGTCCGCCCGCGTACGCGACACCCTGAGT
>NZ_CAUVXO010000442.1:0-4401 GCF_963555865.1 Protofrankia sp. Cr1 | reverse complement strand
CAGGATGAAGCGGGGCATCGTGACCCGGAGACCTCGGCCTCCGACGGCGCGAAAAACCATGATCGCGCTGCCTTTGGCCCGTTAGCCCGCAGTGATACGCCCGACAGTGGCGTGCCCGAAGGGAGATGTCGGTGGCTGTCTACGCGCTCGGTGACCGGGTGCCCGAGATCGATCCGTCCGCCTATGTACACCCGGCGGCAACCGTGATCGGCAAGGTGACCATCGGCCCCGAGTCGACCATCTGGCCGGGCGCGGTGCTGCGCGCCGACTACGGCGAGATCCACATCGGTGCCAGGACCTCGGTGCAGGACGGCACCGTCGTACACGCGACCGCCGAGTTCCCCACGGTCATCGGTGACGACTGTGTCATCGGGCACATCGCGCACCTGGAAGGCTGCACCGTCGAGAACGGGTCGCTGGTCGGCTCGGGGGCGGTCGTCCTGCACCGGGCCGTGGTCGGCGCCGGCGCGCTGGTCGGCGCGCAGGCGCTGGTCGGTAACAACGTGGCGGTACCACCGCGGGCACTGGCGATCGGCGTGCCCGCGAAGATCCGTCCGGACGCGGTGGCGGAAAACGCCTTCGCGTCCGGGGCTGCCCAGTATGCCGCGAACGGCAAGCGATACCGCGAGGAACTTCGCCGCATCGACTAACATCCATCAGACACGCCCTAGGGCCAAAGGCGATGCGGTCAGTCGCGGTCGGCGGGCGGGTCCGCGGCGAGTAGATCGTGCAACTGGTCGAACAACTGTGGGGGCGCGGCGATGGTGAGATCGTTCGACACCGGTCGACCGTGCAGACCGCCGACGCGCAGACCGGCCTCGGTGGCGACCAGCGCCCCGGCGGCATGGTCCCATGGATGCAGGCCACGCTCGTAATAGGCGTCCACGAGTCCGGCCGCGGCCGCGCCGAGGTCCAGCGCGGCCGCGCCCATCCGCCGGATGTCGCGTACCCGCGGCAGGACGCGGGTCAGCACCGCCACCTGGCCGGTTCGCCGCTCGACCGTGTAGCCGAACCCGGTCGCCACCAGCGCGTGGGCCAGGTCTCCCACGGTCGAACCGCTCAGCGTCACCCCGTTTCGGGCCGACCCTTCACCGAGCGCCGCGGTGTAGGTGACGCCCATGGCCGGGGCGTGCACGACCCCCGCCAGCACCGTCCCGTTGATCTCGGCCGCGATCGACACCGCCCAGTTCGGCAGGTTGTAGAGGTAGTTCACCGTGCCGTCCAGCGGGTCGACGATCCAGCGCACACCGCTGGTGCCGGGGTCGTCGGCTCCCTCCTCCCCGAGCAGGCCGTCCGCGGGCCGTGCCTCGCGCAGCCTGCGTCCGACCAGCTCCTCCGACGCCCGGTCGAGCGCGGTCACGACGTCCGTGGGAGACGACTTGGTCGACTCGGCTGCCACCGCCCCGGCTCGTCCCCGCAGCAGGAGGTCGCCGGCCTCCTGGGCGACTGCGAGCGCAAGCTCCAGCAGCTCCTGGGGCCGCGGGCGCTCGGGCGCACCGCTGTCGGGCGCACTGCTGTCGGGCGCACTGCCAGCTGGCATCGACGCGGAGGTCCCGGTCGGAGATGTCGGATCGACGGCATACCGCGTGGTGTCAGGCACAGGCTTCATCCTGCCAACCCGCCGTGCCGGGTGGGCGAGGGGAAGCGGTGGACGCGGGCACTGCCGGCCCCGCTGTACCCGGCCCGTAGGATCGTTACCTGTGGTGACAGAAGAAGGCAGGAACCAACAGGACCCGGATCAGCCGGAACGGTCCGTTCCCGATCGGCCGACTCTCGACGGGATCGAGCAACGCTGGTCAGCCGCGTGGCAGGAGCAGGCGACCTACCGGTTCGACCGGACCGCTGACCGGGCGCGGGTCTACGCGATCGACACTCCGCCGCCAACCGTCTCCGGTTCGCTGCACGTAGGCCACGTCTTCTCCTACACGCACACCGACATCATCGCTCGCTACCAGCGGATGCGGGGCCGCGAGGTCTTCTACCCGATGGGGTTCGACGACAACGGCCTGCCGACCGAGCGTCGGGTGCAGAACCACTTCGGCATCCGCTGCGACCCGTCGCTTCCCTACGACCCGGACTACACCCCGCCGGACAAGCCCGGCAAGGAGCAGGTTCCGGTCAGCCGCCGCAACTTCGTGGAGCTGTGTGAGCGGCTGACGATCGAAGACGAAAAGGTCTACGAAGAGCTGTGGCGGCGGCTCGGCCTGTCGGTGGACTGGTCGATGACCTACGCGACGATCGACGCCCGGTCCCGGGCCGTCGCCCAACGGGCCTTCCTGCGCAACCTCGCCCGCGGTGAGGCATATCTCGCGCAGGCGCCGACCCTGTGGGACGTGACATTCCGCACGGCGGTCGCCCAGGCCGAGCTGGAGGATCGTGACCGCCCGGGCGCCTACCACACGCTCGCCTTTGCCCGCACGGACAGCGAGGGGCCGGCGACCGGCAACGGGGATGTGGTCATCGAGACCACGCGGCCAGAGCTGTTGGCCGCCTGTGTCGCCCTGGTTGCGCATCCCGACGACGAGCGGTACCAGTCCCTGTTCGGCTCGTCGGTGCGCACTCCCCTGTTCGACGTCGAGGTTCCGGTGCTCTCGCATCGGCTCGCCGACCCCGAGAAGGGGTCCGGCATCGCGATGATCTGTACCTTCGGTGACCTGACGGACGTGACCTGGTGGCGCGAGCTACAGCTGCCTGCCCGAGCGGTGATCGGCCGGGACGGCAGGCTGCTCGCCGATCCACCCGACGCGATCGTGTCGGAGGCCGGCCGGGCCTGCTACGCCGAGTTGGCCGGCCGCACCGTGCACAGCGCCCGCGAGCAGATCGTCACGCTGCTCCGCGCCGGCGGAGCGCTGCTGGGTGAGCCGCGCCCGATCAACCATCCGGTGAAGTTCTACGAAAAGGGCGACCGGCCGCTGGAAATCGTCACGACCCGTCAGTGGTACATCCGCAACGGTGGACGGGACGAGACCCTGCGGACGGCGCTACGTGCCCGCGGCGGCGAACTGCACTGGCATCCCCCGCATATGCGGGTCCGCTACGAGAACTGGGTGGACGGGCTGACCGGCGACTGGCTGATCAGCCGGCAGCGTTTCTTCGGAGTGCCGTTCCCGGTGTGGTACCCGCTGGACTCCGACGGCCTGCCCCGGCACGACCAGCCGATCGTGCCCGACGAGACCATGCTTCCGATCGATCCCTCCAGCGACACACCACCTGGATTCACCGACGACCAACGTGGTGTGCCCGGTGGTTTCGCCGCCGACCCGGACGTGATGGACACCTGGGCCACATCGTCACTCACCCCGCAGATCGCCGCCGGCTGGGGCAGCGACGACGACCTGTTCGCGCGGGTGTTCCCGATGGATCTGCGCCCACAGGCGCATGAGATCATCCGTACCTGGCTGTTTTCGACAGTGCTGCGCAGCCACACGGAATTCGGAACGCTGCCCTGGACGAACGCGGCCATCTCCGGCTGGATTCTCGACCCGGACCGAAAGAAGATGTCAAAGTCCAAGGGCAATGTGGTCACGCCCCTGGACCTGCTTGAACAGCACGGTTCGGACGCGGTGCGATACTGGGCGGCATCCGGTCGGCCTGGCACCGACACCGCATTCGATGTCGGACAGATGAAAATCGGTCGCCGGCTCGCCATCAAGCTGCTCAACGCAAGCCGGTTCACCCTGGGGCTCGGCGTGGTCGAGGATCCGGGTGCAGTCAGCGAATCACTCGACCGGGCGCTGCTGGCGGCGCTCGCGGATGTCGTCGACGCGGCATCCACCGCATTGGACGGTTACGACTACACCCGTGCCCTGGAACTGACCGAATCGTTCTTCTGGCGGTTCTGCGACGACTACGTCGAGCTTGTCAAGGGACGCGCGTACGGGTCGTTCGGTGCGCAGGGTTCGGCATCCGCCCGCGCTGCGCTCGCCATCGCGCTGTCCACGATCCTCTCACTGTTCGCGCCGTTTCTCCCGTTCGTCACCGAAGAGGTCTGGTCGTGGTGGAAGCCTGGTTCGATGCACCGCGCCCGCTGGCCGGAAGCTGGTGAGCTGCGCAAGTTCGCCGACACCGGCGACCCGCGCCAGCTCGAAGCGGTCAGTACCGCGCTCACGGCCATCCGGCGGTCGAAATCGGCGGCCAAGGTCTCGATGAAGGCCGAGGTGGCCTCCGCCCAGGTCAGCGGTGACGCCGATCTACTGGCCCTGGTGGCGGCGGCCGCGGCCGATCTGCGCAGCGCCGGGAGCATCACGGACCTGAGCTTCGTTGAAGGTGCGGGTGACCTGGCCATCGACGTGGTCTTGGCCTGACCGGCCCCGGAAAGGCTGACGGCTGGAAAGGGAACCTGGTAGGCCGACGGGCGCGCGATCGTCGTTTTTCTTGCGCGCTCGGAGATCCCGAGGAAAT
>NZ_CAUVXO010000441.1:5641-6226 GCF_963555865.1 Protofrankia sp. Cr1 | reverse complement strand
GCCCGGGCCTGGACCGAGGCCCCCGCCACACTCCGCGCGCTCTGGCGGCAGCGCTACCGCTGGTGCTACGGAACCATGCAGGCGATCTGGAAACACCGGCATGCCGTGCTCGAAAGGGGGCCCGGCGGTCGACTCGGGCGGCTCGTACTTCCCCAGCTCGTCCTGTTTCAGGTCGTGCTACCGGTGATCGCACCCGCCATCGATCTACTGGCTGTCTACGCGCTGTTCAGCGGAGACTGGCGGGTCTACGCCACACTCGGGGTGTTCTACGGCATCCAGTTCGCCACCACCGCCTTTGCGTTCCGCCTCGAACGGGAACCACTACGTCCACTATGGGCGTTGCCCTTCCAGATGTTCGTCTACCGGCAGCTCATGTACCTGGTGGTCATACAGTCCGTGGTGACCGCGGCACGGGGCACCCCACTGCGTTGGCAGCGGATGATCCGGCAGGGCACTGCCACCCAATCACTGGGCGAGATACCCGGACCGAAGCCGCCGGCCATCCACGGCGTTCCGACGCCTGCCTCCTCGAACGGACCAGCGATGCCGGTCTCCTGATCTGCCTGCTCCCGCGAGAAGGGGTCG
>NZ_CAUVXO010000441.1:4679-5157 GCF_963555865.1 Protofrankia sp. Cr1 | reverse complement strand
CCGTAGCATCCGCCGAAAAACGAGCGGATATGGCTGGCCTGCGGGGATCCGGTCGGGAAACTGCGCGAAGAACAGCGGAGTCGGCGCGGCCGGGTAAGGCGCTGTCCAGCAGATCACCGCTACCGCCAACGGACGCCACGAGTCCTTCCTCGGCCCCACTCTCGCCCATCCGGAGGTCACCTGGGGTACCCCTGCCGCCCGGGATCGACTACTGGTCCTCCGCGAGGCGACGCAGAATATTCGCCAGGAGGAT
Organism: Protofrankia sp. Cr1; assembly: GCF_963555865.1. Classification (NCBI taxonomy): domain Bacteria; kingdom Bacillati; phylum Actinomycetota; class Actinomycetes; order Frankiales; family Frankiaceae; genus Protofrankia; species Protofrankia sp. Cr1. Next base: position 4,904 of record NZ_CAUVXO010000441.1, on the reverse strand, counting down.
GACGGTGTCGGCGGCGATTCCCGCGTCTCGTCGGGACGAGGTGGAGGTGTGTTTCACCTGCTGGGCGAAGGCGAAGGCGATGGCGGACCTGGCGAGCCTGCGTAGCTCATCGTTGCTCGATCCGGGGGCCGCAAGCTCGACGTACCGTTCGATCCGGATCTTTGTCTTGCCGACGGGTGGCTCTTCCTCCCCCTCCCGCAAGTGGAGCTTGGGGTCGTACACCTG
>NZ_CAUVXO010000441.1:2983-4123 GCF_963555865.1 Protofrankia sp. Cr1 | reverse complement strand
CCGACTCAGTGCCTCGGTGAGGATCACGCAGTCGTTGCCGATGTTGCGATAGTCCTGCTCCGTGCGAGCGATCTGGAAGTGGCGACGTAGCTCCGCTACCTCGGCGTCGACTCGCGCCCACCCGGTTACCAGGCGTGGGCTGACCGGCTGCGTGAGCGTCGAGGACAGGGTCCGTGTCTCAAGCTCGACCAGCCGGTCGTGCAGGGGATCGAACAGTTTGCTCAGTAGATCCCGCCGGGCCTGCCATGATCCATAGCAGTCGTTACGAATCCAGTGACCTTTGAAGGTCGCGTAGTCCCGGAACGGGATGTCGACGTCGTTGACCCCAACGCGTTCGAGAACGGACCGCAGAGCGAGGATCGCGTCACGCATCTCAGGTTCGGACATCTGCTCGCCACCACTGGTCCCGAACCTCTCGAGATCGTCATGGACGAGGCGCGCAAGTCCGACTGCTACCTCGGCATCGTTGTGCCCATCGACGGGGCCCCGCCTTAGCGAAGCCAGCAGATCAGTCTTAAGCGATCTTGTGCGCCTGGCTCCGCCCCAGTAGTTCGGGACGTCGAACTCTTCGCCGTAGAAGTCGTCCGGTCTCATCAGGCCGATCCACCAGCCGGCCGGTTGCCGACGATGCTCTTGTCGAGATGCCCGTAGACGGTGGAGCGCGCTACACCGAAGACAGCAGCGATCTGGGTGACGGTGTGGTTGCCGCCGTCGTAGAGCTGTTGGGCGACGGCGGCCTGCTCGATTGAAAGGCGGGGGCGCCGGCCACCAGCGCGACCGCGAGCGCGGGCGGCCGCGAGGCCGTCGCGGGTGTTGGCGACGATGAGCTCGCGCTGATACTCGGCAAGTGACGAGGTGTAGCAGGGAGCGGCCGAGTCGGTCGAGGCGGGTGACCTTGAGTGTGTCGCCGGCGCGCAGCAACTGCATGACGAGGTCGAACTTCGGCCGGGACGCCTTCGCGCCGCTCGCGATATCGACGTGGATGTCGCGTTCGGCGACGCCGGCGCGCAGCAGTGCGTCGACCTGGTGGTCGGGGTTCTGGTCCGCGGTCGAGACCCGCGCGTAGCCGATCAACACGGCGTCGACAGTAGCCGATCAGGACGTTTGCCGACAAGATCGGCTATGTCGACGGGAAGCTGG
>NZ_CAUVXO010000441.1:1880-2846 GCF_963555865.1 Protofrankia sp. Cr1 | reverse complement strand
AAACTGGCTGCGCTGCAGGCACTCTCGCCATCCTGGCTCACGCGTCGAAGGTACTCGTCATCGACTAGGACTCCTGGGAGATCCTTTCCGACCTGTTCGAAGGAGCTGCTGGCTGACAGACTCTGGCGGTGACGAATCAGGCGAGTGCTTTCGACATCATGTGCGAGATCGAGCCGGCCACCGGGCCAGACCTGACTCGCGTCCGTCGCCAGATCGCCGTCCTGGCGGGCGTCGCCGACTCATTCCTCGTCCCGGACAACCACCTCGGCCGCGCCACCGTCTCCAGCATCGCCGTCGCCCAGGAAGTCGCAGCACTCGGCGCCCCAGCGGTGGCCTGCGTGAACAGCCGAGACCGCAACCTCCTCGGTTTCCGCCGGGACCTGCTCACCGCCGCCGCCTACGGCGTCAACGACTTCCTGTTCGTCCGCGGCGACGAACCCAGCGAAGGCACCCGATCGACCGACCTGACCGTGCGCCGGATGATCGACGAAGCCCACGCCTACGCCGAACGTGACTTCCGCGTCGGCGCGACCCTGCGGGCCGGCAGCCCGGTCCCCGACTGGAAGACCTCAGCCGACTTCCTCCTGGTCCAGGTCAACTACGACATCGACGCTCTCCTCGCTTGGCGCGAATCGATCACTTACACCGGCCGGCTCTTCGCCGGAGTCATGGTGATGGCGAGCAGCAAGATGGCACAGCGCATCGCAGCGGACGTCCCCGAAATCGGTGTCCCAGACCAGCTCATCCACGACCTCGAAACCGACCGAGACGCCGGCGTGGACCTCGCCCTCACGATGATCGACCAGATCCGAAGCTCAGGAGCGTTCGACGGCGTGCACTTCGTCCCAGTCGGACGCTACGCCGACGTCGCCGCTCGACTTCGCACTCCCCAGCCAACCCAGCTGACGCGGTCACCCCAGAAGGGCGAGGCCGGACCCGACTGCCGCTACCTCTCGCGGCGAGGCC
>NZ_CAUVXO010000441.1:0-1236 GCF_963555865.1 Protofrankia sp. Cr1 | reverse complement strand
GCAGTGGCTCGAGCCACGAATAATGTCGAGTTGATGTTCTCGCTGTGCGCGGGGGAGATGTGCGCGAGCACCTCGTCGTCGATGCGTCGGCCAGCCGCGCGCATCGAGTCGACCGCGAGTCCGTAGTACTCGGTTGTCCAGGCCACCACGGCGTTGGTGACCAGGGTCAGGCACCACGCCTGCTCGGTCTGGGCTTCGAGGTGGCGGGCGCGGATGGTGCCCTCATGGGCGTAGAGCAGGTCCCGCTTCAACGCGTGCAGCGACTCGCCCTTGTTGAGCTGCCGGGAGATCTTGCGCCGGTACGCCGGGTCGGACAGGTAGCGGGCCGCGTAGATCGTGCGTCGCAGAGCTCCGTATTCCTTGAGCGCCGCGGCCAGGGCGTTCTGCCGGCCGGAGGCTGAGAGCTTCCCGACCAGCAGTGACGCGGTGGCGTGGCCGAACTTCAGCGACCCGGCCAGGCGGAGCAGGTCGTCGTAATGCTCGGCGATCAGGTCGAGGTTGGCCCGCCGGGTCAGCCCGAGGTTGGTCGCCTGCGCGAGCAGCATCGATGCCAAGCCGCTCGGCCAGCCGTACCACCGCCGCCCGTGGCGCGGCCGCTACCTCGTCGGGCACGAATCCCAGCCACGGCAACGTGCACAGGGTGACAGCCAGTCCGAGACGGTCGGCCGGTCCCCGGCCCCTACCAGGATCAACGAACGCGATGTCCGCCGGGGTCAGCGTGACGAACCGGAACAGCTCTTCCCGGCCGATCTCCGGGAACCTCCGCAGCGCCTCCAACTCCTGGTCCGCGAACACCCGCGTCGCCACCAGCGACCTCCCGCCGGACCTCGAAGATCCGGTTCAGGAGCTTACCGAGCCATATCCGCTCAATTTTCGGCGGATGCTACGGCGACCCCGAGAACACCGGCCCCGGGGATCAATGGAACCGTGGTTGGCGCTGATATTGATCTTGCCGGGTACTCGTCCTCTGTGCTCTGGAGGACCTGGGCCTGGAGGCGTTCGCAAAGGTCGGCTTCCTCGGGCGCCAGCGGGCCGTCGGGGCGCCGGATACGGACGGGCTTGGGCCGGATCGGCAGGCCGTCGTCTGCATCGCAGCCGGCGACTGGCCCCGTCCCTATTGTCGGGCGCTCTTGCGTGCGACGCCGGCCCACAGCGCTGTCGGGGTGGGATCGTTCGTGCCCCACTGAGTCGCCGGCACAACACCGGGCTCGAGCAGTTCCCAGCCATCGAAAAAGC
>NZ_CAUVXO010000440.1:1483-4796 GCF_963555865.1 Protofrankia sp. Cr1 | reverse complement strand
GGTCACGGAGGCGTTGCAGGCCAGGGAAGCGGTATCGGCCCGGGCACGATGGCCGCGGGGGAGCTGCCCGCCCACCGGCGGATCGACCTGGCAGCCTGGTCGCCCGCGCGACGGTTGGCACTGTTGATCGCGGTCGGGATCGGTCTGCACAACTTCGCCGAGGGTCTGGCCATCGGCCAGTCCGCCGCCGCCGGGGAGGTCGCGCTGGCAACGCTGCTGGTCATCGGTTTCGGCCTGCACAACGCCACCGAAGGTTTCGGGATCGTCGCGCCGCTGGCCGGTGACACCGACAGCGACGGCACCCCCATCCGGCCCGGGTGGGGGTTTCTGTTGGCCATGGGCTTCATCGGTGGTGCCCCGACCTTCATCGGCACCGCTGTCGGGCACAGCTTCACCAGCAAGCCGGTCAGCGTGGCCTTTCTGACCCTGGCGGCCGGGTCGATCCTCTACGTCGTCATCCAACTGATCACCGTGGCGGCGAAGAACCGCCGTCCCGACCTGCTCGCCTACGGCCTCCTGTTCGGCCTCATGGCGGGCTTCGCCACCGACGGCATCCTGGTGGCCGCCGGCTCCTGATCAGCTGGCAGGATCACAGGGGTGCTGCTGACGTTGACGACCACCCACCAGCCGGCAACCGATCTCGGCTTTCTCCTGGTGAAGCATCCAGATCGCGTGCACCGGTTCGATCTGCCGTACGGGACGGCGACGGTCGTGTTCCCGGTGGCGTCGCCGCAGCGGTGTACGGCGGCGCTGGTCCTGGAGGTCGATTCCCAACGGCTGGAACGCGGCCGCGGAGCCCAGCAGTTGAACCGGTATGTCAATGATCGTCCGTACGCGGCGAGCAGTCTGTTGTCAGCGGCGCTGAACCGGGTGTTCCGCACTGCCGCGCGGGGTGAGTCCAAGGATCGCCCGGAGCTGGCCGCGACGGCGATCCCGCTGGAGGTCGGTGTGCCGGCGCTGCGCTGCGAGGGTGGCGTGGCGCTGGCTGCGGCGCTGTTCACGCCGTTGGGTTGGGATGTGATCGGCACGCCGGTGCCGTTGGATCCGGCGTTCCCGCAGTGGGGTGAGAGCCGGTACGTCGATCTGACGCTGTCCGGGACGCTGCGCCTGGCGGATGCGTTGAACCATCTCTATGTGCTGCTGCCGGTGCTTGATGACGCCAAGCATTACTGGGTGGCCCCTGATGAGATCGACACGCTCCTGGACAAAGGCGACGGCTGGCTGGCCGGACATCCCGAGCGCGGGCTGATCACCAGTCGGTTTCTGGCGCACAGCCGCGTCCTGGCCGGTCAGGCCGAGTCCCGCCTGTCCGAGCTGCTGTCCGACTCCGTTGCGGACTCTGTGGCGGAGCGCGCCGCGGAGGGCGAGGCTGACACCACCGACGAGGATGCGGAGCTGCCGGCGGAGGTCCAGCGCGTGCCGCTGAACGCCCAGCGCCGCGAAGCGGTGCTGACGGTGCTCGCGCAGACGGGCGCGGCACGGGTGCTGGATCTGGGCTGCGGCGCAGGCGCCCTGCTCGGCGACCTGGTGAAAGACCCGCGTTACACCGAGATCGTCGGTGCGGACGTGTCGATTCGGGCGTTGGCGTTGGCGGAGCGCCGGCTGCGGCTGGACGGGTTGCCCGATCGGGCGCGGCAGCGGATCAGACTGATCCAGTCCGCACTGACCTATGTGGACGAGCGGCTGCGGGGCTTTGACGCGGCGGTACTCATGGAGGTCATCGAGCACGTGGACGAGCCACGCCTGCCCGCGTTATGCCAGGTGGTGTTCGGGCACGCCAACCCGGCCACTGTGATCGTGACGACGCCGAACGCGGAGTACAACGTCCGCTATGAGACGCTGGCTGCGGACACCCACCGGCACAGCGATCATCGCTTCGAGTGGACCCGGGCCCAGTTCGCCGCGTGGGCGTCCTCGGTCGCCGCTCGATTCGGCTACACGGTATCCCTGCGCGGCGTGGGCGACGACGACCCGGAGCTGGGAACGCCGACCCAGCTGGCCCTGTTCACCAAGGACGTGGCGAAGTGACCGTTATCGACATTCCCGAGCTGGCGCTGGTCGTGCTGGTCGGCATCTCCGGGTCGGGTAAGTCGACGTTCGCCCGGCGCCATTTCGGCGCCTCGCAGATACTGTCCAGTGACACGTTCCGGGCGATGGTCGCCGACGACGAAAACGACCAGTCCGCATCCGGCGACGCGTTCGACGTGCTGCACTATGTTGCCGCCAAGCGGCTGCGTGCCGGACGTCTCAGCGTCGTGGACGCCACCAATGTGCAGGCGCATGCCCGGGCCGGGTTAATCACGGTCGCCCGGGAACACGATGTGCTGCCGGTGGCGATTGTCCTCGACATCCCGGAATCGGTGTGCTGGGAACGCACCCGGGCCCGTCCGGACCGGGATTTCGGCCGGGATGTGCTCAAGCGCCAGCATCGGGACCTGAGAAGATCCTTGGGTCAGTTGCGGCGGGAGGGCTTCCGGAAAATCCACATTCTCGACGACACCGAGGACGTGGAAATCCGCTACGAGAAGCTGTTCAACGACCGCAGCGAGCTGACCGGCCCGTTCGACGTCATCGGTGACGTGCACGGCTGCCGGGATGAGCTCGAAGCGCTCCTGATCAGGCTGGGCTGGGTTTTTACCTCGGATGGCCCGAGCCCGGTGCATCCAGACGGGCGCACGGCGCTGTTCGTGGGCGACCTGGTCGACCGGGGCCCGGACTCACCGGGGGTGCTGCGGCTGGTCATGGACATGATCAGCAGAGGTGTGGCGCTGTGCGTCGCCGGTAATCACGAGGCGAAGCTGCTCAAGTACCTGGCGGGCCGCAAGGTGACTGTCAGCCACGGCCTGGCCGAGACCATCGCTCAGCTGGAGCAGGACCCGATTGACGGGCTTGCGCGTTTTCTCGACGGGTTGATCTCCCATTATGTGCTCGACGGCGGTAATCTCGTCGTCGCGCACGCCGGGTTGAAGGCGGAATACCACGGTCGCGCCTCCGGCCGGGTGCGTTCGTTTGCGATGTACGGCGACACCACCGGCGAGACCGACGAGTACGGGTTGCCGGTGCGCTATCCCTGGGCGAACGACTACCGCGGCAAGGCAATGGTCGTCTACGGGCACACCCCGACGGTGACCCTGGAATGGGTGAACAACACCATCTGCCTGGATACCGGGGCCGTGTTCGGCGGCCGGTTGACCGCCCTGCGCTACCCCGAGCGCGAGCTCGTCTCGATTCCGGCGCTACGCCAGTACTACCAGCCGGCACGCCCGCTGACGCCATCCGGGCCGATGACGCCCGGTGCTGTGAATGCCACGGG
>NZ_CAUVXO010000440.1:0-1095 GCF_963555865.1 Protofrankia sp. Cr1 | reverse complement strand
CCGTGAATCTGGCTGACGTGACCGGCCGCCGACATGTGACCACCGACCACGGCACCATCACGATTCCGGCCGAACACGCTGCCGCCGCGCTGGAGGTGATGAGCCGTTTCGCGGTGGACCCGCGTTGGCTGCTGTGGTTGCCGCCGACGATGGCGCCGTCATCGACATCCACCGTGGACGGTTGGCTTGAGCATCCGGTTGAGGCGATCGACGATCTGCGGCGGACCGGAACAGCGAAGGTCGTGTGCGAGGAGAAGCACATGGGTTCCCGCGCCGTGGTCCTGGTGTGCCGCGACCAGGCCGCCGCGGCGAAGCGGTTCGTCGACGACGGGGCCACCGGGGTGGTGTACACCCGCACCGGTCGGTCCTTTTTTGACCCGGGACGGACCGAGGAGCTGTTGGGCACGGTTCGTACGGCGATCACCGAGGCCGGGCTGTGGGACGAGTTCGACAGCGACTGGCTGCTGCTGGACTGCGAGTTGCTGCCGTGGTCGGCCAAGGCCGAAAGCCTCATCCGGGCGTACGCGGGCGTGGGTGCCGCGGGCAGGGCAGCCCTGCCCGCGGCCGTGTCCGTCCTGGAGCAGGCAGCCGCCCGTGGCCTGGACGTGACCGCGTTGCGCCAGCGGGTGAGTTCGGATCTGACGGCGCTGCACGCCTACACCGCCGCCTACCGGCCCTATGTTTCCCAGGCGCCCGTAACGCTGGCACCGTTCGCGGTGCTCGCGGCGCAAGGAGCCGCTTTCACCGATCGCGATCACGAATGGCAGCTGTCGATCGCCGACCGGCTGGTCGCCGTTGATCCCACCACCTTCACCCCGACTCGCCGCCTCGTTCTCGACCTGGCCTGCGAGGACGCGACGGCGCGGGCAACGCAATGGTGGCTGGAGCTCACCGCGGCCGGTGCGGAGGGCATGGTCGTCAAGCCCCACGACGGTCTCGCCGCCCGTCACGGTAAGGGCCTGGTCCAGCCGGGAATCAAATGCCGGGGACGGGAGTACCTCCGCATCATCTACGGACCGTCCTACACCGAGCCGGCTCAGCTTGCCTCGCTGCGCGAGCGCAGGCTGGGCCGCAAACGCAGCCTCGCCCTGCGCG
>NZ_CAUVXO010000439.1:2284-4880 GCF_963555865.1 Protofrankia sp. Cr1 | reverse complement strand
AAGACGTGAACCCAAGACGTGAACCGCGGCGGCGAGCCCCGTCGACCGTCCACGGTCGACGGGGCTCGCCGGGTAGCAGGGCAGACGCCTGTGCCGCGGATCGCTGTCCGAACACAAGATTCAAAAAAGGCTCTGCGGCTGGGCAGGCCTTGTCAATTATCGTGCCCTTACATCGGAATTTCCGGTCGCAGGCGTCCGAGGTCAGATTCTTACGGCATTCTTACGGCGTTTCCCCTGCTCGCCATTCACCTTGACGCATCCAGCGACGCCTTTCTATCGTCGCGGGGTCGGGGTTTCGGTGAAATCTTGTTGATCCCAGGTTGCTGCAACGACGGAAAACTCACGAGATCCCGACGTCGATCGGTTCACGAACACGGGTGGGAATCCGCCCGAATGGAAGGAGAACGGCATGGCTGTGCAAAACGATGGTCGTCAAAACGATGGTCGTCAAAACGGTGGTCGCTCGCGGCTGCCACGCTCATGATTATCGCAGCTACGGGGGTGACAGGTGGTCAAGCGCTCGCCGGCGCGAACCAGCCGAAGGGCGCGGCCGCGGGACTGGGGCCGCTACGCGGTTTGCTGCCTCGTGATCACCTGACGCTCGAGAGCGCGCTCCAGGTCGATCTCAGCAAGGAAAGCGTCCGCCTGCCCCTTTACAAGGGGAAGGCGAACGGCACGACGGTGTGGTTCACGCTCCTGGATGCCTCTGACGAGGGCCTGGCACGCGACCTGGGGGTGAACTATGCGCCTAAGCTCACCAATCTCGCCGTCGGCTGCCAGGAATGCGTCCAGACGGTGACCCTCGACGCGCCGACGCCGCAGCAGAACCGTTTCGGGCAGGCCGTTGTCAACTTCCAGGGCGCGCCCGATTTCAGCCCGACCCGGGTGGCCGAGCCCGGACCGGATGGTTTCCCGCTTGCCAAGTTCGCGCCCGGCGCGGTCGCCGGCCCAGGTTACAGCCCGTTCATCCGCCTCGCCGGGTCGAACGTCGTCTACAGCGCGCCGATCGTCGCGACCGGCGACGGTCCCTTTGACGTCGTCCACCACACCGACACCGGTGATCGTGTCCTGGGCATTCACATCGCACCTCCGTCCCCGCCCGGCCAGTACCTGGAGTCCTACGTCGACATGTTGTTCGTCAAGGGCTTCGACGCCGGCAAGCCGATCGTGTACATCAGCACCGACGCGGGCCAGCCCCTGACCGCCGCACTGGAGCGTGCGACCTACGTGCCCGCGCTGGACAAGGCGGCCTACAACGGCGGCGACGACTTCCTCGGCTCCGCCCGCGAGCGGCTGTTCGGGTTCATCAACGGCCAGACCGGCGCCGACAACAGCCAGGCACAGGGGTTCGTTCATCTCGCCAAGGACGGGCATGTCGCCGAGGACGCCAGCGCGGGTAACACCGCGCTGATCGACGCCCTGCGCAACGGCGGTGACCTGCTCAACGTGTTCGGTGACTTCCCGACCGAGACCGATCCCAGGCACGCGCTGGCCTACAGCCCGCTGTGGGACGCGCAGCTTGGCCTGTGGACCGACAAGGCCGTGCGGCAGGGCCTCAACAAGCGGCAGATCGACGAGGTCCAGGTGTTCAACCTGGCGGCCAGCCGGCCTGATCTGCTGACCGGCGTCGACCCTGCCACCGGTCAGCCCGCCCCCTACGGTTCCGTCGGGGTCGACATCAACTGCGCGGTGATCGGGTTCACGGACACAGCCCCGACCGCGAACCTCGCTGATCCCCTCCCCAACTCGCAGTTCCCGCCCAGGTAGCACTACCGGAGTTTCGCGGTGGGATGGGTGGACCCCGATCGGCATCGGGGTCCACCCGCCCCGGTCAGCGGGGCAGCCGCTGGTGGCCCGCTCGGAAGAACTCGACAGCCTGGTCCACCGAGTGGGCCTTTTCCCAGCTCAGGCTGGCGCCGAACGGCTGGTTCCAGAAGCCGTCCGGGTCCGGCGGCGTGGTGGGTAGCGACGGCGGCCCGACGTAGAGGTACGGATCATTCACGTAGTCGTCGCCGGGGCTGGCTCCGTAGTTGACACCGGAGGCGGCGAGGGCGACGTCGAGATGCTCCGGCCACAAGGTGATCGGGCTGGGCGCGTCCGGGTCGATCTCGGCGGTGAACCGGCGCAGCGCCTCGTCGGCCAGGGCATACCAGTCGGCGATCAACTGGGCGGCGGTCGGATCGACGACGAGCGGGGCGTCCAGGTCAAGGCTGGTAGCGGGGGTGTAGACGGCGGACGGGGCACCGGGCTCGATGCCGGCGGCCTGCCCGGCGGAGCGCAGGGTGGTGATGTCCGTCCGCCCGATCTCGCCGTTTGCGCGGACCACCAGCTCGCAGCCCTCGACACTGACCGTCCGGTGGTCGGGGCCGAAGGGCGGTGTGCCGAACCCGCCGGGCCGCACCACCAGGCCGATCCGCCCGGTGGCCCGGTAGCGGGACGCAGCCAGGACGTGTTCGGCCAGGGTGTGCAGGGACGTCCGGGTCTGCCCGAAACGATCAGGTAGCTGGTCGGTTTCGCTCATGGCCGCTCTTCCTTCCTCGGGGTGGGATGGGCGCCCGGTTGGGCTCGGAATCGGGCCGAGGTGCCGCGATGGCCA
>NZ_CAUVXO010000439.1:0-1813 GCF_963555865.1 Protofrankia sp. Cr1 | reverse complement strand
GAAGTCTGCCAGACCGGGAACTGCTCGCCGAGTTGTTCTTTGCTGATCTTACCGAGGGCGCCGTTGTCGAGCAGGATGTGTTTGATCCCGATGTCGTACTTGACCGCGGTGGTCACTTCGGCGAGGTATTGGCCGAAGCCGCCGTCGCCGGTGACGGCCACGACCGGGCGGCTGGGGTCGGCCGCCCATGCGCCGATCGCGGCCGGGTAGCCGAAGCCGATCGAACCGAGGTAGCCCGACATCAACACCGGCTGGCCGGCGGACTCGAAGTAGCGGCCGAAGGAGTAGGCGTGGTTGCCGACGTCGACGCTGATGACGGCGTCGGCGGGGATGTGCCGCCCGAGCGCGTCGAAGACCGCCGCCGCGGACAGTCCCCGGCCCCGGTCGTCGGCGACGCGGCGCGCCTTTTCAGCGCGCCACAATGCCCAGCGCGCCGCCACGTCCGGCCGCTGGTCCACCCCGGCCGTGGTACCAGCCGGACCGCCGTCGAGGGCCGCCGCCAGGGCGAGCAGGCTCAGTTCGGCGTCGCCGAGCACCCCGACGTCCACCTTCTGGAAGCGGCCGATGGCGGCGTGGTCATCGTCGATCTGGATGGCGGGTTTGTACGGCGCGATGCCGGTGTGGTTCGCGAACGACGCGCCGACGACGACCAGCAGGTCTGCCTCGTTCATCAGCCAGCTGGCGACCGGGGTGCCGCTGCGGCCCAGCACGCCCGCCCCGAGCGGGTGGGTGTCCGCCAGTAGCCCCTTGGCCTTGAAGGTTGTCGCGACCGGTGCACCCAGCCGTTCCGCCAGCGCCCGCAGGGCCGCCGCGGCCGGCCGGGCGCCATGCCCCGCGATGATGACCGGTCGTCGGGCGCGGCGCAGCAGATCGGCAGCCGTCCGCACGGCGGTGGCGTCGGGACCGCTGCGGCGGTCGGAGAGCCGGCCGTCGGGCCGGACCGCTGCCGCGGTCGCCGGCAGTACCTGCACCTCGTCCGGCAGCACCAGGTGCGCGACCCCGCGTCCGTCGACGGCGTGCTTGACCGCGAGCGCCGCAAGCTCGCCATGGTCGCTGCCGGCCTGCACCGTCGCCGTGGACACCGCGACGTCCCGGAATACCGCCGAGAGGTCCAGGTCCTGGAACGCTCCCCGGCCGAGGACCTTCGACGGCACCTGCCCGGAGATAGCCAACACCGGCGCACCGTCGAGCTTCGCGTCGTACAGACCGGTCAGCAGGTTCGTCGATCCGGGCCCGGCGATCGCGAAGCACGCCGCCGGACGTCCCGTCAGCTTGCCGTACGCGCTGGCGGCGAACGAGGCGGCGCCCTCGTGCCGGATACCGATATAGGTGATCTCGCCACGCGCCTCAGCGCGGCGCAGCGCGTCGGCGAAGCCCAGGTTGGAGTGCCCGACCATGCCGAACACGTGCCGGACGCCCCACGCGACCAGGGTGTCCACGAGAACGTCGCTGACAGTGCGGGTCTCGATCCGCGCCGGCGGCAGCTGCACGAACGCCCCGTCGTCCCGTTCGTGTACGGCGTAGGCGGTCGCCGCGTCGGTGAAGCCCGCCGGCGGTTTCCCCGTGGTGGGATCGTAGTCGTAGCCGTGCCACGGACAGCGCAGCCAGCCGTTCTCGATCGACCCCTCGCCGAGCGGGCCGCCCTGATGCGGGCAGCGGTTCTCCAGCGCCGAGAGCAACCCCCCGCACCGCGTCAGCGCCACACTGCGGCCACCGACCACGGCGGTACGCACCCGACCCTCGTCGGGCAGATCCTCGGCGTCCACCCGATGCCAGCCGGACGTCTCAGCCGGCTGCTCTGGCTGCTCTGGCC